>NZ_JBFABE010000009.1:0-189714 GCF_040640155.1 Streptosporangium sp. NPDC023615 | reverse complement strand
CAGGACCCGCCCGAGCCGAGGCTCGCGGCCACCGCCACCCTGCGCGAGGTGCACGTCGTGACGACCCCGGCGGCGCCCGGACGCCCGAACCCTACTCGGCGGTCTTCTCGGCGAGGGTCACGGTGGCCGTCTGCGGCTGCCCGTCCCGGACGTAGGAGATGGTCACCTGCCGGCCCGGCTTGAAGCCGCGGACCGCGCCGACCACGGTGGCGGCCTCGTCCACGACCGTGTCGTCGATCTTCGTGATCAGGTCGCCCTGCCTGATGCCCGCCTTGTCGGCCGGGCTGCCCTGGGTGACCTGGCCGACCAGGGCGCCGCCCGCGTCCCCGGTGGCGTCGGTCACGCTGACCCCGAGGAAGGCGTGGGAGACCTTGCCGTCCGCGATCAGTTCCTGGGCCACCTGGTTGGCGGTGGTGATGGGGATGGCGAAGCCGACACCGATGCTGCCCTCGCCGCCGTTGGTGGCGATGGCGGTGTTGATGCCCACCACCTGCCCGGCGGCGTTGACCAGCGCGCCGCCCGAGTTGCCGGGGTTGATCGCCGCGTCGGTCTGGATGGCACCGCCGATGGTGATGCCTCCGCCCCCGCCCTGCGCCTGCCCCGGCCCGCCCCAGCCCGGCGGGAGCTGCTGCCGTCCCTGGTCGCCGCCGACGGTCAGCGTGCGGTTCAGCGCGCTGACGATCCCGGCGGTCACCGATCCGGACAGGCCCAGCGGGCTGCCGATGGCGAGGACGGAGTCGCCCACCTTGAGCCGGTCGCTGTCGCCGATCGAGGCCTTGGTGAGGCCGGAGACGCCCTCCGCCCTGATGACCGCGAGATCGGTGGCCGGGTCGGTGCCGACGACCTTGGCGGTGGCGCTCTTGCCGTCGCTGAACCTGACCGTCACCTGGTTCCCCTCGGCGCTCTGCCCCCCGGCGGCCACCACGTGGTTGTTGGTCAGGATCAGGCCGTCGGACGAGAGAACCACCCCGGACCCCTCACCCCCGCCCGCGGCGGTCTTGACCTCGATGGACACCACTGAGGGCTGGACGGCCTGGGCGATGTCGGCGACGGTCGTCGCGTTGCCGACCGGGCTGACGACCGGTGCCGAGGACGAGACCGTCACGGCGGGCTCGTTCAGCGCCGTGGCGGCGAAGGCCCCTGCGACCCCACCCCCGACGGCCATGGCCGCCAGCGCGAGGCCGGCCCCCAGCTTCTGTCCCGCGCTCAGCCGTCCGTGCCGCGCCGGGACCCCGGCGGGCGTGCCGTGGGCGCCCCAGGCCCCGTGCCCGCCGGGCTCGGCGTGCCCGCCGTGCCCGTCACCGTGGGCGCCTGTCCCCCCGGACCCCCCGGGCGCCTCGGCACCGAGGTGCTCGGGCACCGGGTGGATCAGCGTCGGCTGTGGCGCGGTGTCGTCGGAACCGGTGCGATAGGTCCCCGCGCGCGGCGGCACCCTGCCGAACTGGGTCCAGCCGTCGTTGCCGGGGGTCGCCTCGGTCGATGTGGCCTGCTGCTCGTTCCTTGTCGGCTCCATGTCTTCCCCCACGTCCCACGTCCCCCCGGTTCCACGGGGCGGAAACCGGTGTCCACCGGTTGATGAAAAGCATGCCCGGCCCCGCGTAAGACCTGGTTAAGCCCCTGATCCGAGTGATCGCCTTCTCCTGACAACGGCTTTATCAGCCGTGCTCGGAGCCCCTGCAGGAGACGGGAGAGAGCCGGAAGAATTCTCCGGGGGCACGCCCGGGGCCGGCGGCCGAGCCGGTGGGAAAGCCGGTCGGCACGGACACGGGACGCGCCGGGGCCCGCCGCCCCGATCCACGCGGTCCCGGTCGCGGTCCCGGTCCCGGTCGCGGTCCCGATCCGCGGTCCCGGTCCGCCGTCCCGGCCGCCGCGGCCGCCGCGGCCCGCTCCGCCTCCCGGGACCGGAGGCGGCCCGGTCGTCGGGAGCAGGCCGCGGGGGCCGCGGGGGCTAGAAGGTGAAACCCTGATCGGTGCCGTTCCCCTGTGTTCTCTCCAGCTCGGCCCCCAGACCGGGCACCAGGCGTTCGAGGGCCTCGTGCCATTCCCGATGGCGTCCGGGGTGTTCCACCATCGCTCCGCACGTCCTGCACATGAGTGGCTGGGGCAGCGTCATGCGAGATCCTTTCGGTTTGACGACCGGCCGCGCCGGCCCTCGGCGCTGCAGCGCCTCACGCCGGATCCGGTTGAACGGCGTCTTCCCTGCCGGGCGCGTCCGGAACCGGATTTCCGGCCGCTTTCACGCGCGTTTCTCCGGGAACCGGGCTCGGGCCGCCGAGAGCACGCGGGTCGCCGAAGGGCACGCGGGCCGCCGGGCGTACCGGAGCACGCCCCCGCCCGTACGGAGGGCGTGGTCAGGACGACGTGGCGGGCCAGTACTCGTCGCGCAGCAGGCGCTTGTAGAGCTTGCCCGTGGGATGCCGGGGCAGCGCGTCGCGGAAGTCCACCGACCGGGGACACTTGTAGACGGCCAGATTGGCCTGGCAGTACTCGATCAGCTCGGCCTCCAGCTCCGGGCCGGCCATGTCCATGGAGGCCGGCTGGACGACGGCCTTGACCTGTTCGCCCATCTCCTCGTCGGGTACGCCGAAGACGGCCACGTCCGCCACCTTGGGGTGGACCGACAGGACGTTCTCGGCCTCCTGCGGGTAGACGTTCACCCCACCAGAGATGATCATGTAGGAGCGGCGGTCGGTGAGGTAGAGGAACCCCTCCTCGTCGACGTAGCCGATGTCGCCCAGGGTCGTCCAGCCACGGCCCAGCGGGTCGCGGGAGGACATCGTCTTGGCCTCGTCCCCGTGGTAGACGAACTGGGGCCCCTCGGAGAAGTAGACGGTGCCGTGCTCGCGCGGCGGCAGCTCGTTGCCCTCCTCGTCGCAGATGTGGACGACGCCGAGCAGCGGCCGGCCGACGGTGCCCTTGTGCTCCAGCCAGTCCTTCGAGCCGACGTAGAGGAAGCCGTTGCCCTCGGTCCCGGCGTAGTACTCGTGGACGATCGGCCCCCACCAGTCGATCATCCGCTCCTTGACCGGGACCGGGCAGGGGGCGGCGGCGTGGATCGCGCAGGCCAGCGACGACAGGTCGTGGCGGGCGCGGGTCTCGTCGGGCAGCTTGAGCATCTTGATGAACATGGTCGGCACCCACTGCGAGTGGGTGACGCGGTACCGCTCGATGAGCGCGAGCGCCTCCTCCGGGTCGAACCTCTCCATCACCACGATCGTGGCGCCCAGCCGCTGGAAGCTCATGGAGTAGCGCAGCGGGGCGGCGTGGTAGAGCGGCGCCGGGGAGAGGTAGACGCTGTCGGCCGAGGGCGCGAACAGGAACTGGATGAGCTGGAGCAGCGGCCCCGGGGTGTCCAGCGGCGCCTTCGAGAGCGCGGGCTTGACGCCCTTGGGGCGGCCCGTGGTCCCGGAGGAGTAGAGCATGTCCGCGCCCTGGCACTCGTCCTCCAGGGGCGTGGACGGCCGGGCGGCGACCGCCTTCTCGTACGGCTCGAAGCCCGGCGCGGTGCCGTCCGTCATGAGCCTCAGCCGGACCCTGGGGGTGAGGTCGGTGACGGAGGCGGCCACGTCCGCGAGCGAGGCCGAGGAGATGAAGACCTGGGCCTCGCAGTTGTCGACGATGTAGGCGAGCTCGTCGGTCTTCAGCCTGGAGCTGATGGCGGTGTAGTACAGGCCGGAGCGGTGCGCGGCCCAGGCGACCACCAGGAACAGCGGGTGGTTCTCCAGCATGAAGGCGATGTGGTCGCCCGGCCGCAACCCGGCGGCGCGGAAGAGGTGAGCCAGGCGGTTGGACTGTTCGTCCAGCTCGCGGTAGGTGACGACCTGCCCGGATTCCGCCATGATCACAGCGGGCTTGTCCGGCGTTACTGCTGCGATGGCTCCCGGGTGCATGAAACCGAACATTACTCGGTATGGGGTTCACCCGGAAGACCCGCACGCCGCGGAGCCCGGCCCCCCGTGTGGGGACCGGGCTCGGCGCGCCGGAGGATCGCGGGGATCAGGCGTGGTGGTAGACGGGCTTCCAGCCGCTCTGGTAGCCGTTGGGGTGGCCGCGGTGCCCGCGGCTCACCTTGACGTAGATGTGCTCGGCGTTCTTGCCGTCGAAGGAGTAGTGGGCGGGCTTCTTCGAGCAGTTCTTGAAGCTGGTGAAGTCGGTCGAACCGTCGAAGCCCACGACCTTGAAGGTCTCCCACGCGCAGGAGTGCTTCGACCTGCCCCACCACTTGTGGTTGGTGAGCGTGCTGTCGACGGTGTAGTGGTACTGCGGCACCCACTTCCACACGTGCTTCTTGTACCACGTCTTCACCCAGACGCACTTCTTCTTACCGTGGTGCCAGGTGCACTTCTTGACGACCTTGGGGTACTTCTTCCAGTACCAGTGCTTCGTGACCTTCTTCTCCACCGTGACCTTGCCCTCGGCCTCGGCACGCTCGTCACCGGAGGCGTAGGGCCCCCAGGTGTCGGCGAAGTAGGGGCTCGTCGCGGTGACGGTCTGGGCGGGGGCGGCGGTCTCGGCGTTGGCCATCGCCGGGGCGCCCGTCGCGATCAGGGTCGCCGCACCGGCGCCCAGCATGATTCGGGTGACGAATCGCATGTGAGGGGTTCCTCTCGGGTGTGAGGATTTTGTCTCCCCTGTTGTACGACGTCCCGATTGCCCGTTACTTTCACCTCGCTTGAATCCCGAGGTCACCTCGCTGATCACTTTCCTTTTTCCGGATGAATCACGGAATAACGGTAAAAGGAAAGTGATCCGTCGCCCCTCCGGGGACGCGCCGAACGCGTTCCCGGAGGGGGCCGTCACGGTGACCGCGGGTCAGGCGGCGGCGCGCCCCGGCGCCTCGGCGGTCCCGGTCGTACCGGCGGTCCCGGCCGTCCGGGCCGGGGTGAGCGCGATGGCCAGGACCTCGCGCACGTCGCTCACCGTGTGCACGGTGAGCTCGTCGCGCACGGCCTGCGGCACGTCGTCCAGGTCGGGCTCGTTGCGCGCCGGGATCAGCACGGTGGTGATGCCCGCCCGGTGGGCGGCCAGCAGCTTCTGCTTGACCCCGCCGATCGGCAGCACCCGGCCGGTGAGGGAGACCTCGCCGGTCATCGCCACGTCGGCGCGGACCTGCCGCCCGGACAGCAGCGAGGCCAGGGCCGTGATCAGGGTGACGCCCGCGGACGGGCCGTCCTTGGGAACGGCTCCGGCCGGGAAGTGGACGTGCACCGAGCGGTCCTTGAGGGACCCGACAGGCAGCTCCAGCTCGGCGCCGCGCGAGCGCAGGTAGGACAGGGCGATCCTGGCCGACTCCTTCATGACGTCGCCGAGCTGGCCGGTCAGGGTCAGGCCGGTGTCGCCGGTCTCGGGGTCGGCCAGCGACGCCTCCACGTACAGGACGTCGCCGCCCGCCCCGGTGACCGCCAGGCCGGTGGCCACGCCGGGCACCGCCGTGCGCTGGCTGGACTCGGGGAGCGAGGACTCGGGCACGTGGCGCGGGCGTCCCAGGTAGGGCACGAGGTCGCCCACCTCCACGGGCAGCTCGCCCTCGCCGAGGGCGACGTTGGCCGTCACCTTGCGCAGGATCCTGGCGATCGAGCGCTCCAGCGAGCGGACCCCGGCCTCCCGGGTGTACTCGCCGGCGAGCGAGCGCAGCGCGTCCTCGCCGATGACGACGTCCTCGGCGGTGAGGCCTGCCTTGTCGAGCTGACGCGGGAGCAGGTGGTCGCGGGCGATGGCGACCTTCTCGTCCTCGGTGTAGCCGTCGAGCGTGACGATCTCCATGCGGTCCAGCAGCGGGCCGGGGACGGACTCCAGCACGTTGGCGGTCGCCAGGAACAGCACGTCGCTCAGGTCGAGCTCGACCTCCAGGTAGTGGTCGCGGAAGGTGTGGTTCTGCGCCGGGTCGAGCACCTCCAGCAGCGCGGCGGTCGGGTCGCCCCGGTAGTCGGAGCCGACCTTGTCGATCTCGTCGAGCAGCACGACCGGGTTCATCGAGCCGGCCTCGCGGATGGCCCGGACGATCCGGCCGGACTGCGCGCCGACGTAGGTGCGCCGGTGGCCCCGGATCTCGGCCTCGTCGCGGACGCCGCCGAGGGCGACACGGACGAACGTGCGGCCCATGGCGCGGGCCACGGACTCGCCGAGCGAGGTCTTGCCGACCCCGGGAGGACCGGCCAGCGCGAGCACGGCGCCGCTGCGGCGCCCGCCGACCACGCCCAGGCCCTTCTCGGCCCTGCGCCCGCGGACGGCCAGGTACTCGATGATGCGGTCCTTGACGTCGTCGAGGCCGGTGTGGTCGGCGTCCAGGACGGCGCGGGCCGCGGCGATGTCGTAGGAGTCCTCGGTCCGCTCGTTCCAGGGGATGTCGAGGACGGTGTCGAGCCAGGTGCGGATCCAGCCGGTCTCGGGAGACTGGTCGGAGGTCCGCTCCAGCTTGTCGACCTCCTTCAGGGCGGCCTCGCGCACCTTGCCGGGCAGGTCCGCGGCCTCGACGCGGGCGCGGTAGTCCTCCTCCTCGGAGGCGGAGGTGTCGCCGTTGAGCTCGGCGAGCTCCTTGCGGACCGCGGAGAGCTGCTGGCGGAGCAGGAACTCGCGCTGCTGCTTCTCCATGCCCTCCTGGACGTCCTTGCGGATCGTCTCGGCCACGTCGAGCTCGGCCAGGTGCTCGCGCGACCACTCGACCAGCATCGACAGGCGCTCGGCCGGGTCGGCGGTCTGGAGGATCTCGGCCTTGCGCGCGGTGGTCAGCCAGGGGGCGTAGCCGGAGTTGTCGGCGAGCACCGACGGGTCGCTCATCTGGTTGACCGCGTCGACGACCTGCCAGGCGCCCCGCTTCTGCAGGATCGTGGTGGCCAGCGCCTTGTACTCCCTGGCGAGCTCGTGGGCGCGCTCGCCGGCCGCGATCACGGGGATGACCGTGGCCTCCACCCACAACGCGGCACCGGGACCGGTCGTGCCGGTGCCCACCCGGACCCGGTCGGCACCGCGCACCACGGCGGCGGGCTCGCCACCGGGAAGCCTGCCCACCTGCTCGACGATCGCCCGCACGCCCACCGAGCCGTACCGGCCGTCGATCCGGGGAACGAGCAGGACCTCGGGCTTGTTCTCGGAGAGAGCCTGCGCCGCGTCGATCGCGGCCCGGACCTCCGGCTCGGACAGGTCAAGCGGGACCACCATGCCCGGCAGCACGACCTCGTCGTCGAGCGGCAGGACCGGGAGGATCAAGCTCTCACTCATGTGAACTCCAAGGGTTGAGTTATACAGGCTCAATTAATGGGAGCCGCAGAATGTTCCCGAGGATGAGCGAGTTCGCTGTGAGCGATCGTAATGATGTAATCGCGAGACGCGAGGGCGCTCCCTCGAGCCGGGCGTACCGGGCCGGTCGTCCCCCTCACCCCAGGGGGTGACGTGCGGTCTCACCCTCCGGGGTGAGGCCGGGCGCGGCCGGGCTGCCTAAGCTTGGCCCGGTGACGTCCCCTCCCCCTCGGCGGCGCGCGCGTGCGGCCCGCCAGGCCGTCCTGCGCCTGATCACCCCGCTCGTCGAGGCGCTGGTGACCGGGGCGCCCGATCCGCCCCGGCCCCGGACCGGCCGGCTCAACCCGCGGGTGCCCCAGGTCCTGGGAGTGCTGCCGTTCCGGAACATCGACCTGGTCCTGCTGGCCGACCTCGCCCTGGCCTTCCTGCTGTTCCAGACCGAGCTGGGCCGTCTCAGGGAACTCGTGGCCGAGACGCGCTCCTCCCTGGACGTGCAGGGGCTGGTGCTCGCGGCCCTGGCCTTCTCCCTGCCGCTCGCGCTGCGCCACCGCTGGCCGCTGGCCGCGTGGCGGTCGGCGGTGCTGCTGATCCCACTGGGCACGATGATCTGCCGCCAGCTCCTCGACATGCCGTACACCGCGGCTGTCGCGATCATGTTCACGCTCGTGGTCTACGCGGTCGCGGTGCGCTGCGAGCGGCGGATCACCGTCGGCGCGTGGATCGTCTCGGTCCTGGGCGCCTGGATGATCCACCCCGACTCGATGGCCGTCGTCACCCTCATGGTTACCGTGACCGTCCTGTTCGGGCACAACGTCCGCGCCCGGCGGCTGGCCCTCGGCAGGCTCGCCCAGGAGGAACGGCGCAGCGAGCAGGCACTGGCCGGGCAGGCCGTCCTGGAGGAGCGGGCCAGGATCGCCAGGGAGCTGCACGACGTCGTCGCCCACCACATGTCGGTGATCGCCATCCAGGCCGAGGCCGTCCCGCTGCAGGCGGCCGGGGACGCGGCGCGCCTGGAGGAGGGGCTCGGGCAGATCCGCACGCTCTCGCTCGCGGCCATGAACGAGATGCGCCGCGTGCTGGGCGTGCTCAGGGAGGGCGACGAGCACCCCGACACCGCGCCGCAGCCGGGTCTCGGCCGCCTGGAGGAGCTCGTCGGCACCGCGCGCTCCGCCGGGCTGACCGTGACGCTCCGCCTGGGCGGCGACCTGACCGGGCTGCCTGCGGCGGTGAGCCTGTCGGCCTACCGGATCGCCCAGGAGTCGCTCAGCAACGCCATGCGGCACGCCCCCGGCTCCACCGTCTCGATCACGATCGTCCGCTCCGGCGCCGAGCTGCGGGTCCAGGTGACGAACACCGCCGGGCACCGCTCCCCCGGTCTGCCGGGACCGGCCGGACACGGCCTGATCGGGATGCGCGAGCGCGTGTCCATGCTCGGCGGGAGCCTGTGGATCGGGCCGGTCGGCACGGGGTTCGCGGTCACCGCCATACTGCCGATCATGGAGAACGCATGACGATCCGGGTGCTCATCGCCGACGACCAGGGGATGGTACGGACCGGTTTCACCGTGTTCCTGAGCACGCAACCCGACATCGAGGTCGTCGGCGAGGCCGCCAACGGCGCCGAGGCCGTGGCACGGGTGGCCGAGCTGCGGCCCGACGTCGTCCTGATGGACGTGCGGATGCCGGTCATGGACGGCCTGGAGGCGACGCGGAAGATCACGGAGGGCGCCGATCCGGCGCCGAAGGTCCTGATCCTGACCACGTTCGACCTCGACGACTACGTCTACGAGGCGCTGCGGGCCGGGGCGAGCGGGTTCCTGCTCAAGGACGCCTCGGCGCAGCAGCTCGCCGAGGCGGTCCGTGTGGTGGCCTCCGGGGAGGCGCTGCTGGCGCCCTCGGTGACGCGGCGGCTGATCGCGGAGTTCGCCCGCGTCGGCCCGCACCGGCCGCGCGGGCGGCTGGACGACATCACCGAGCGCGAGACCGAGGTGCTCGCGCTCATCGCGCGGGGCAGGTCCAACCAGGAGATCGCCGAGGAGCTCGTGCTCTCCGAGCAGACCGTCAAGACCCATGTCGGCCGCATCCTGGCGAAGCTGAACCTGCGCGACCGCGCCCAGGCGATCGTGTACGCCTACGAGACGGGCCTGGTCCGCCCGGGCGGGTGACCGCCGGGCACCCCATCACCCCCCGGGGTGAGGCGGGGGTAGGTCCCCGGGGGCGATGCGGGTGACCCGCCCGGATTCCTAGCGTTCTGTTCGGTTCCTCGACCGGACAGGAGTTTCCCGATGCCTCGCCGCGCGCTCGCCGTGGTCACCGCAGCCGCCCTCACCTACGTGTTCGTCCCAGCCCTCCCGGGCGACCGGATCATCAGGGTCTACGGGGACCTGCGTGCCGCCGAGCACGTCGCGGTCGTCGTCCCCGGCTCCGGCACCACCTCCGCCTCCTTCGACCGCGGGCGCGCCAAGCCGTACAGCACCCCCGAGGGCGGCGCCCGCGCGGTGCTGGCCGAGGCGCGGTCGCTGGCCCCCGGGGCCCGGCTGGCGGTGGTGGCCTGGCTCGGGTACGACAGCCCGGCCATCGAGAGCCTGGCGGTGCTGAACGACGGGGCCGCCGAGCGGGGCGCCGTGGACCTGCGGCGGTACGTCACCGAGACACTTCGGGGCAAGCGGGTCAGCCTGCTGTGCCACAGCTACGGCTCGGTCGTGTGCGCCAAGGCCGCCCCCGGCGCGGGCGTCGAGGACGTGGCCGTCTTCGGCAGTCCCGGCCTGGGCGTCTCCCCGGCCGACGGGATGGGCGGCGCCCGGCTGTGGGCCGGCAGCGGCAGCGGCGACTGGATGAGGAAGGTCCCCAAGACCCGGATCGGACCCCTCGGGTTCGGCCCCGACCCGATGGGCCCGGCCTTCGGCGCCAGGCTGTTCGCGGCGGGCGCCGCCGGGCACAGCGACTACTTCGCGCCGGGCGGGACGTCCCTGCGCAACCTGACGCTGATCGCCCTCGGCCGGACGGGTGAGGTGTCCGGTGCCTGACCGTGTCGCCCGGCTCGAGGCGGAGAACGGCGCGAAGGAGCGGACCGGGACGACGGGGACCCGCGCCGCCGGACGGATCGGGACGGCGGTGGACGGCGCGGCCGAGAGGATCGAGGCGGCCACTCCCGCCGGCCGGGACCGGGGCATGGACGCGCTGCGCGCGCTGGCGATCCTCGGGGTGGTCACCGGGCACTGGCTGGTCACGGCCTGGGCGCACGCCCCCGGCGGCCGGGTTCGCCTGTCCAGCCCGCTCGCCCACCTGCCCGCCCTCACCCCGGCCTCCTGGGTGCTGCAGACACTGGCGATCTTCTTCTTCGTGGGCGGTTACGCGGCCGCCCGGAGCCTGCGGCGACCCGCCGGCCGTCCCGGTCGCTCCGCTGGTCCCGATCGTCCTGGTCCCTCCGGGCGTCCCGGCCGTTCCCGCCGTTCCGGGCGTCCCGATCACTCCGGTCACTCCGGTCACTCCGGTCACTCCGGTCAGTCCAGTCAGTCCAGTCACTCCGGTCACTCCGGTCACTCCGGCGCCAGGATGCGGAGGCTGCTGGGGCCGGCGGTGCCGCTCCTCCTGGTCTGGGCGGGGATCGCGGCCGGGATGGCACTGCGCGGGACCCCGGTGGAGACGATCCGGGCGATGGCGCTCCCCGCGGTCGGGCCACTGTGGTTCCTGGCCGTCTTCGCCGCGCTGACCGCGACCGCTCCGCTGCTGCTCCGCGTCCACCCGGTCGTCACGGCCGTGGCGGCGTTCGCGGCGGTGCTCGGGACGGACCTGGTCCGGTTCGGGATCGGCGGCCCCGCGTGGGTGGGGTGGGCGAACCTGGTGGCCGCCTGGCTGGTGCCGTACGCACTCGGGATCGCCCTGGCGGGCGGGCTGCTCTCCTCGCGCCGGACGGCGGCGGGGCTGCTGGCCGGCGGGACGGCCGGGGCGGTGGCGCTGGTGGCGGGCTTCGGGTACCCGGCGAGCATGGTGGGGGTGACCGGGGCGGCCGTCTCCAACCTGAGCCCGCCCACGCTCGCCGCGACCTGCTTCGGGCTGGCCCAGGTGGGACTGGCGCTGCTGGTACGCGAGCCGCTGGCCCGGCTGATGAGCCGCCCCCGGGTGTGGGCGGCGGTGGCGCTGGTCAACCTCTCGGCGATGACGATCTTCCTGTGGCACCAGACCGCGCCGTCGCTGATCGCCTTGGCGGCCCTGCGCTTCGGTGACGTGCCCGGCCTGCTCGGGCTTCCCGCCGAACCGGTCTGGCTCGCGTACCGGCTGGCCTGGCTCCCGGTGTTCGCGGTCGTTCTCGCGCTCACCTGGCTTCCGCGGTCGATACCGGGACGATCGACGCCGAGACGGCCGAGCGGAAAGTCGAAGATCGTTAAACCATGAGAAGCCGGATGACCTCGTCTGACCGCGTCCCGGTGAATTCCCGCGCCGACTGTTGATCTTCTTCCTGGCGCTTCGATCAGGATGGTCGGCTCCGACACGAGCACCGCAGGTTCGACCGAACCTCCGGCATGTTCTGACAGCAGAAACCCTCGGAGCTCTCGAGTGGACCTCAGGAGGTGAAGGCGTACTCGCCGTTCTCCTCGTCCCAGATCAGCGTCTGGTCGTCGACGTGGACGTCCCACTCGGTGCCCGGCAGGGCGGACCTGAGCCGTCCGAGCGTCGAGCTCATGTACCGCTCCAACTGGGCGAGCATGGGCTCGATCCCGCAGTCGCCGTGGGAGACCTTGGTGGAACCCCGCAGGACCACGCCGGGTTCCTCGGATCCGTCCACGGCGTAGAAGCCGAACTCCTCACAGATCTCGCCCGCGTCCGTGACGTGCTCCGGGACGATCCCCTCCTCCTTCCAGCCCGGCAGGCTCCGGTTCAGCCGCTCGGACAGGTCCCGGTTCTCCTCCGCCAGGATCCCGGCGATCCGCTCCCGTTCCCGTGTGTCGAGCCCGTGTTCACGGCGCGCGGTGTAGTAGATCGAAATTCCCATGTCCGTGTCTCCTCGCAGGGCCGTTCCGGGCCCGCCGCCCCTCACCGGGCCGCCGCGCCGGAGGACGAACCCGCCGGCGCGGTGAGCCGCCGGGGAGGCCGGGCGCTCACCGTCGAGCACCCGACCCTCTCACGGCCTTCCGTCTCCTCCGGCGCGGGGGCCGTTTCGTGGGGGCCGCACTCCCCCGTCGTCGGCTTGACGGGGCCACGGGGTTTTTGTGACACTGTGTCATAAATTTTCTCTTGTCTCGGAGTGATCATGAGCGAGCCGTCGTTCTCCGAAGTCCTCAGGAACGCCACCTGGGGTGATCACGAGTCCGCCGAGGACGAGAGCTACCTCAAGGCACTGATGGCCGGCCGGCTCAGCCCCGAGGCCTACGGCGAGATGGTCGCCCAGCACTACTTCGCGTACGTGGCCCTGGAGAGCGCCTCCCGCTCCCTGTCCGCCGACCCCGTCGCGGCGCCGTTCGTCATCCCCGAGCTCTACCGGGAGGAGGCGCTCGTCCGCGACCTGGAGACGATCTACGGCTCCGGCTGGCGCTCCAGGATCGAGCCCTCCAAGCCGACCCTGACCCTGGTGGCCCGCATCAACCAGGTCGCGGCCTGGCCGGGCGGTTACGTCGCCCACCACTACACCCGCTACATGGGCGACCTGTCGGGCGGGCAGTTCATCCGGATCGAGCTGGAGAAGATCTACGGCTACCGGCCGGGCGGCGGCGTCGACTTCTACCGCTTCGACGGGATCGGCAGCCTGCCCCGCTTCAAGAACGACTATCGGGCCAGGCTGGACGCGCTGCCGCTGGACGAGGCAGAGAAGCGGCGCCTGATCCGCGAGACCAGGCTGGCCTACCTGTTGAACACCGAGGTCCTGGGCGAGCTCGCCCGGGTCACCCGGCCGGAGTACGCGGCCTGACCCCAGACGCCGGGCGCTGTGCGACCATGGGTCCATGCCCCGGATTTCGGCCGCGACCGTCGGTGAGCACCGCGCACAGACCCGGGATCGCATCCTGCGGGCGGTCTCGCGGCTCTCCCGCGACCAGGGCATCGACGCCATCTCCATGACCGACGTGGCCGGCGAGGCCCAGATCACCCGCACCGTGCTCTACAACTACTTCCCCGACAAGGCGGCGCTGCTGCTCGCCTTCACCGAGCGGGTGACGCACTACTTCATCGAGGGCTACGAGCGGGAGCTCCCGGAGCGGGCCACGCCCGCCGAGCGGCTGCGGGTGTTCGTCAGGCTCCAGCTCGACGGGCTCCTCGCCCACCCCCACCCCGGTCCGGCCGACCTGTCCGCCGCCCTGGGCCCGGACGCCTACCAGCGCCTGGCCGACCATGTCGAGCCGATGCAGCGCATCCTCACCGGCATCATCGACAGCGGCGTGGCCTCCGGCGACTTCCAGGCCCCCGACGTGGCCGCCACCGCCCGGATGATCCTCGCCGTCATCGGCGCCGAGCGGGTCCCGCTGCTCAGCGGCGCGGTCACGCCGCGAGAGGCCGAGGAGATCGTCTCGGGTTTCGTGCTGCGCGGCCTGGGCGCTCGCGGGAAGTCCGCCTGACACCACGGCGGCCGGTCGGCGGCGATGGGGAAATGTCGGTGGGGGCGGCTAGCTTTCCCTCGACCCCCGACGCAAGGAGCGCACCAGATGTATCGCCAGGGAGACGTCCTGATCATCCCCGTTCCCGAGGAGGCGGTGCCCGCCGCCGCCCTGTCCTCGCCGTCCGTGCCGCGTGACGCCCGAGGGCGTCTGGTGCTGGCCCTGGGCGAGGCCACCGGCCACGCCCACGCGGTGGTCGGCCCCGGCACCCTGGTGCGCGGCCTGCGCCCGATCGACCCCGACTTCCTGCACGTCCCCTCGGGCGGGCGCGTCGTGCACGAGGAGCACGGTGCGATCCCGCTGCCCAAGGGGTGGTATCGCGTGCAGCGTCAGCGTGAGTACGTGCCGGGCGCCTTCCGCGTCGTCGCCGACTGATCCCGCCGGACCGGCTCGTCCGGCCGGCCCGCCCGACGACCGGTTCGCGCGGCCGATCCGCTCGACCGGCCCCGTTCGACCGGCCCGTGCGGCCGATCCACCCGATCGGCCCGTGTGGCCGATCCCCTCGACCGGCCCGCCCCCGGCCGATCCCCTCGACCGATCCGCCCACCCCAGGAGCACACGTTGACCGCCATCACCCAGACCTCCGCCCCCGCCGGGCCGGCCGGGCTCCTCACGGCCGGGGCCGCCGAGGCGCTGAACGCCGCCGCGCTCCGCTGGGAGGAGGTGGCCTTCCGCCAGGGGCCCGCCGAGCGGCCCGCGGCCGAGGAGGGGGTGCGGCTGGCCTACCGGCTCGGCGGGCTGCCCGAACCCGAGAAGATCATCTGGGTCGACTCCCCCCTGGCCGGTGCCAGGGCGATCGTGACGCTCGGTGCCGGAAGGACGGTCCGCGACGCGGTGCGGACCGCGCCCTGGGAACGGGCCAGGGCCGAGGTGCACTCGGCGCTCGGCACCACGGCCTGGCCGCTGGCCTGGTCGCTGACCGGTGACCGTCTCTGGCGGCCGGTCAACCGGCTGGTCACCCAGATCCGCCGGGCCGTGGCCGCGTCCGAGGAGTCGGAGGTCACCGGGGCGGCGCTGCGCGCCTCGACGCTCGACGCCGTGCTCGGCCAGCACGACGCGCCGTGGCTCTCGATGTTCGACGCGCTGGGCCGGCCGGAGGTGGAGGGGCTGGCCGAGGTGGCCGGGGCGGCGGGCTGGTGGTGGCCGTTCGAACGCGTCGCGCTGATCTGTGAGCGTCCGGCGGAGCTGCACCGCGACGACTCCGGCAGGCTCCACCGGGGTGAGGGCCCGGCCCTGGTCTACCCCGACGGCTTCGCCCTGCACGCCTGGCACGGCATGCCGGTCCCGGCCGATTTCGGCGACTCCATCGCGAACCTGACCCCCGGCCGCATCCAGGCCGAGGAGAACGCCGAGCTGCGCAGGGTCATGCTGGAGCACTTCGGCTACGACCGCTACCTCGCCGAGTCCGGTGCCACCCCCGTGCACCGCGACGAGACCGGCGTCCTGTGGCGCATCGAGCTGGGTGAGGACGAGCCGGTGGTGATGGTCGAGGTGATCAACTCCACCGCCGAGCCCGACGGCACGTTCAACCGCTACTGGCTGCGCGTCCCGCCCGCCACCCGCACCGCCCGCGAGGGCGTGGCCTGGACCTTCCAGCTCTCCGAGTCCGACTACCGCCCCGAGCGCGAGACCTGAGGAGAGCCACCGGGGCCGGCCCGCGTACCCGCCTTCCTGCCTGCCGGTCCCTCGGTCAGCCCGATGCCGCGAGACCCGATGTCGCGAGGCCCGGTGCCGGTCAGTCCGGTGCCGGGCGGCCCGTCTCCGAGAGGCGGGCCGGGATCCGTTCCAGGATCCCCCCGGCGAAGACGTCGTAGAGGCCGGTCGGTTCCAGGTGCACGTACCCGATGTGGCAGTCGCACAGCGCCGCCGGACACGCCCTGGCGGCCGGCCGGAACGTGCCGTCGTAGAGGTTGCCGAGCACGTCCGGGACGAAGTGGCAGCGCCGCACCGTGCCGTCCCCGTCGACGGAGATCACGCTCTCCCCGGTGCGGCACGGCATCCCGGCGCTGCGGTGCGGCGTCCGGCTGTACGAGAACAGCGGGTCGACGGCCGTCCAGGCCTCGGCCTCCTCGTCGGTGTAGAGGGCGCCCTCGGCGGCGTTCACCCAGAGGTAGACCCCGGCGGGAAGGTCGGCACGGAGGCGGCGGGCGTGTTCGAGGTGATCGGGCAGCCCGACGACGCCGACACTGAAACGCACTCCCCGGGCCGCCAGGTCACGGCAGCGGGTGAGGAAACGCTCGTAGCCGACCTGGCCCGGGTGGTAGGTCACCCACAGGGCGAGCGTGTCCAGGTCCGCCTCGGCGAGCCAGCCGGGGCGGCAGCTGAAATTGGTCTGGATGGCGACCCGGCGTACGTGCGCCAGGTGGCTCAGCTCGACCATCGCCGTGCGGTACCAGGAGCGGACCAGCCCCTCCCCCCACGGGGTGAAGAGCACCGAGACCGGGTGGTCGCGACCGGCCACCCAGGCGGTGAACCGCTCCAGCGCCGCCCGGTCCAGCCTGAGCCGTCCGGGGTCGTCGCGCCGCTTGGCGAACGGGCAGTAGGGGCAGTCGTAGTCGCAGCTCGCCAGCGGCCCCCGGTAGAGGATCGTCAGATGCTCCGGGTCCCGCCCGCCCGCGGGCGGCACGGGGACGAATCGTCCGGGAGCCGGGAGGTCCACCGGATCGGGCATCGCGCTCACCGCTCCTGGTAGCCGGCCATCAGCGCCCGGACCCGGCCGGAGAACAGCGCCGGGCCGACGGCGTCGGAATGGGCCAGTCCTTCGGCGGTGAGACGGATCCGCCCGGATCCCGCGCCGGGTTCTTCCCGGGCCTCCGGAGCCTGGGGTTCGAGCCAGCCCCGGACGGCCAGGCGTTCCAGCTCCGCGCCGAAGTTGGCCTCCACCCCGGCGCCGAAGCGGTCACGGTAGGCCGCCCGGTCCAGCCCCTCGGCCTGCAACAGTGACTGGATCAGGTGGCGGCGGCGCCGGTCCTCCTCGTCGAGCGTGAAGCCCACGTTGGCGACCGCGAACTCCTCGGCGGGCAGCCGCACGTAGTCGTCGATGATGCCGCGCACCGCGCCCGCGCCCACCGCGTACTCGTAGGAGTAGTGCAGGTCGGAGGTGTAGGAGCGGGCACCACAGCCGAGCCCGACCATGCCGTCGCTCTGGCAGGTGTACTCGGCCGGGGAGGAGCGGCCCGGCAGCCGGAACATCCGCATCGAGACCTGCTCGTACCCGGCCGCGAGCAGGTGGTCGCGGCCCTGACGGTAGAGGGCGAGCCGCTGGTCGTCCCAGTCGCGGGCGCGTCGGCCCAGACCGGTGAGCGGGCGGACGTACAGCGGGTAGAGGTAGATCTCCTCGGGTTTCCAGGCCAGCGCGGCGTCCAGCGAGTACCGCCAGGACGTCTCGGTCTGCCCGTCGATGCCGTAGATCAGGTCGATGTTGAGCGTCTCGAACCCGGCCTCCCTGATCAGGCCGAGCGCCGTCTCGACCTCCTGCCGCCTCTGCGGCCTGACCGCGGCGCGGGCCTCGGCGTCGACGAAGCTCTGCACGCCGATGGAGACGCGGGTGGTGCCCCGCTCGACCAGGACCGCCAGCCGGTCGGCCGTGGCGGTCGCCGGGGAGGTCTCCACCGCCAGCGGCACGGCCCGCAGGTCGGCCCCGGTGATCTTCT
Source organism: Streptosporangium sp. NPDC023615 (assembly GCF_040640155.1). Taxonomy (NCBI): domain Bacteria; kingdom Bacillati; phylum Actinomycetota; class Actinomycetes; order Streptosporangiales; family Streptosporangiaceae; genus Streptosporangium; species Streptosporangium sp. NPDC023615. Next base: position 172,239 of record NZ_JBFABE010000009.1, on the reverse strand, counting down.
CGACGAGGTCGAACATCCGGGTCAGCTCGGCGGCGCTCAGGTAGGTCGGCGTGCCGCCGCCGACGGCCGCCGCCGCGAACCGGGGATCGCCCAGGGCGTCCCGTACGGCACCGGCCTGGCGCTCCAGCGCGTCGAGGTAGGCGTCGACGAGCTCCTCGGGCGCGCCGGTGCGGGTGAAGAGGTTGCAGAACCCGCAGCGCATCTCGCAGAACGGGATGTGCAGGTAGAGGAAGAGGCGGCCGAGGGGCTCGTCCGCCCACACCCGCTCCAGCGAGGGACGCGGGTCGAGCGGCCGGTAGGCCGTCTTGTGTGGATACGCGTAGACATATCCCTGGTAGGGGCTCGCGCCCGGATCCGACGTCATCGCCATCGCCCCCGCTCCATCGTGAACTCACCGTAGGGCACGGTCCAGACGACCTCGTGGCCGATCCGGTGCCCGACGTACCCGTCCTCACCGTAGGCGGTGCCGTGGTCGGAGCAGACGATCGCGTACCCCGGCCTTCTCTCGCTCATCAGCGCGAACAGCCTGCCGATGTGCCGGTCGACGTACTCCAGCGCGGCGGCGTGGCTGCGCGGGCCGTCGCCCTCCTCGGGGGTGCCGCCCGGCAGGTGGAACCAGTTGGGCTGGTGCAGCGCCGAGACGTTGACGAACAGGAAGACCGGCCCCCGCGCCCCTGCCACCGCCCGCTCGGCGCACGCGATCTGCGCCTCGAACGAGGCGGGGGCGGTGACGCCGAACTCCGGCTCCCAGTGGCTCTCGGCGAACAGCGCCGGGAGCGCGGACCCGAGCGGGGTGAGCTTGTTGAAGAACCCCACCCCTCCGACGCAGATCGTGTGGTAGCCGGCCGCGGCCAGCCCGCCGGGCAGGTCGGCCGCGTCGAACACCCAGGTGCCCGGGGTCGTGGTCTCGCTGCCGGGGAACGCCGCGGCGAACGGCCGCGGATGCGGTCCCGGCGCGGCCGGGGTCGGCAGGAATCCGGCGAGGATCGCCGCGTGCGCGGCGTAGGTGAAGCTGCCGGGGCTGTGCCGGCGCTCCCAGCGTCCGCCCGGCAACGCTGCGGCCAGGGTGGGCAGGCGCCCGGCCGCGATCAGTTCCTCGGCCACGTCGTGGCGGAGCGTGTCGAGCGTCACCAGCAGCAGGTCGTGGCTGCCCACGATCTCGTTCATGTCGCGCACGGGGCGGCCTCCCTCGGAGCGGGAACCGCGCCGGCCCGACCCGATCGGGCCGCCTCGTGACCGGCCGCCTCGTGACCGGCGGTCCCCTGGGGGAGCGTCTTCTGCCGGGCCAGGATCGCGCGGACCTGGGCGTCGTAGGTGTCCAGGCCCTCGGCGGAGCCGCCGGACAGGCCCCCCAGCCGGGGAAGCAGGTCGCCGAACGCGTTGACCTCGGCCACCGCGAGGCCACGCCAGTCCACCCCGATCATCAGGTCGACCCCCACCGCCAGGCTGCCCGGGAAGCAGGCCGCCGCCCGCGCGCAGACGTCCAGGGCCCGGGCCCAGCCGTCGGGGCCGAGACCGGCCCGGACGGCGCCGAGATCGCCGCGCGCGCCCCCGAGATGCAGGTTGGTCATGGGGCCGCGCCCGGCCCGGACCACCGCGTGGGTGGGGGTGCCGTCCACGACGACCACCCGCAGGTCGATCGCGCGTCCCGCCAGGCTCGCCTTGGGGAACCAGCGCTCGACGTGCAGCCCGTCCGCGGCCAGCAGGCCGACGATCAGTGCCAGGTCGCCTTCGTGCTCGTAGGAGCGCAGGCGCAGGGAGTTGTGCAACTCGCCGAAACCGGAGCCGGAATCCGGACCCGGACCCGGACCCGGGATGGGACCGGGACCGGGGATGGGACCGGGACCGGGGATGGGACCGGGACCGGAGACCGGGCCGAGGCCGGAACCCCGGCCGGGGCCGTGGCCGGGGGTCAGGGCCGCCGACGTCACCGCCCTGACCTTCTCCCCGCGCACCTGCAGGGCGATGATCCCGGAGGCCGACGAGCCGTGGGCCGGTTTGACGAACACCCGGCTCCACCCGGCCTCGTCCATCCTCCGGCGCAGCTCCCGGTAGCCGTCGATCGGCCCGGGAAGGGCGGGCGGGACCGGGACCCCGGCGGCCGACAACCGGGCGTGGCAGAGCCGCTTGTCGAACATCACCGCGATCTCGCCGACGTCGGCGAGCAGCACGGCGCCGGGCGTGCGGGCCACGGCCCGGCCGATCCGCGCCGCCCCGGCCACGAAGGTGGCGTACCAGCGGGCTCCGCCGCCCACCCGGGACGGCTCCCCCGGGCCGCGCAGCAGCTCGTCCGCCTCGGCGTCCTCGCCCGGCGAGTCGATCCGCACGAGCGTGCCCGGCGCGAGCCCGATCTCCTCGCCGCGCAGCACGGACGTCCACGGCAGCGACGCCGGCTCGTCCAGGCCGTGGCGGGCGCAGGCCTCGGCGAACAGCGTGACCCGCCGCTCCCCGGGCGTGCCGACGACGGCGAGCGCGGTCACTCGGCGACCGCGACGTAACGCCACTCGCCGTCGGGGTCCTCCTGCTCCGACACGTCGAGCTCCACCCCGGAGCCGGAGAACGCCGCGGTGAGGCGCTCGACCATGGGGTCGGTCATGAAGTGGTGGTGCAGGTCCAGACGCCGCAGGTGGGTGAGCGGCTGGCCGGAGAGCAGCGCCTCGGCGCCCTCGTCGGTGAGCACGCCCATCGACTGGTCGAGCGACTCCAGCCGTGCCACCACCGGGGCCGCGGCGACCGCGGCGGCGACCTCGTCCTGGATCTCGCTGTTCTGCAGGCCCAGGTGCCTGAGCGCGGGCAGCCGCTCCCCGGACAGGATGGCCTCCAGGTCGGTCACGGTGGCGTCGCCGCCGTACTCGCTGGTGCCGAGCCAGAGCTCCAGGTACTCCAGGGCGGGCAGGTCGCTCTCGGCGACCGCCCTGACCACGGCGGCGGGCAGCCCGCCCGCCTCGAAGCGCAGCACCTTGAGGTGCTCGTGCCTGACCGGCCGGAACACCAGGTCGGAGCCGCCGCGGACCTCAAGGCGCTCCAGCAGCGGGAACGCCTCCAGCAGCGGCGTGACGTCGCTCTGCCGGATCCAGGAGATCTCGCACTCCTCCGCCTCCATGGCGCCCAGGAAGAGCGAGCGCAGCGCGGGCAGGCGCGCCGCGTTCTCCGTCAGCAGCCGGACGATCTCGGCGGAGGTCTCCTCGTAGGCCTCGCCCCACCCGCCGATGATGATCGCCTTGACCTCGGTGGTCTCGACGGTCTCGACGAAGCGCGCGAACTGGCCGGCGAGCGTCTCGTCGTCGTCGTAGACGTGGACCGAGAGGCGCCAGGCGGTCTCGCCCGCCACGGGCATGGGGGCACCCGGGGGGCGCAGGCCCTCGATGGGCAGGCCGGCGTACCGCCCCTTGTGAAGACCATCGACCTTGTCGTCGAACTCGCTGTAGTCCATGGCATGCTCCCGTCGGGCTGAACGTGACAGGACCCGTCCTACCAGAGATGGACGACACTTCATGAATCGTGTGCCTGGTCGCGGGGGTCGCGGGCGTCCGCGATGATGAGCTCCATGGACAACGGTCATCTGCGGATCGGCTCCGCGGCGGGGCGCTGGGTGCTGCTCACCACCGTGCTCGGCTCGGGCATCGCCCTGTTGGACGGCACGGTCGTGAACGTGGCCCTGCCCGCGCTCGGCGCCTCCCTGGAGGCGGACATGGCCGGCCTGCAGTGGACGGTCAACGCCTACACCCTCACCCTGGCGGGCCTGATCCTGCTCGGCGGCTCGCTCGGCGACCGCTACGGCAGGCGCAGGGTCTTCCTGATCGGCGTGATCTGGTTCGCCCTGGCGTCGGCCCTGTGCGGCCTGGCGCCGAACGTGGAGACGCTGATCGCCGCCCGCGCCCTCCAGGGTGTCGGCGGGGCGCTGCTCACGCCCGGCTCCCTGGCGATCATCCAGGCGTCCTTCGCGCGTGAGGACCGCCCCAGGGCGATCGGGGCGTGGTCCGGCCTGGGCGGGGTGGCCGCGGCCGTCGGCCCTCTGCTCGGCGGCTGGCTGGTGGAGACGGCCGGCTGGCGCTGGGTGTTCCTGATCAACCTTCCGCTGGCCGTCCTCGTCGTGGTGGTCGCGCTGCGGCACGTGCCCGAGAGCAGGAACCCCGGCGCGGAGGGCCGCTTCGACGTGCTCGGCGCGGCTCTGGCGGCGCTGGCGCTGGCCGGGATCACCTACGGCCTGATCGACCTGGAGGTCGTCCCGGTCGTGGTGGGCGTGCTGCTGGGCGTGGCCTTCGTCTGGCTGGAGATCAGGCGTTCCCCCCGGGCGCTCGTACCGGTCGACGTCTTCGCCTCCCGGGTGTTCACCGCGGTCAACGTCGTCACGTTCGTCATGTACGCGGCCATGGGCGTGGTCTTCTTCCTGCTGGTCGTCCAGTTGCAGGTGTCGTCGGGCTTCTCGCCGCTGGCGGCCGGGTCCGCGATGATCCCGATAACGATCCTGATGCTGCTGCTCTCGTCGCGGGCGGGCGAGCTGGCCAGGCGGGTCGGGCCGCGGCTGCCGATGACGGCCGGCCTGGTGATCTGCGCGGGGGCCCTGCTGCTGATGTCGCGGATCGGCCCCGGCTCGTCGTACGTGGTGGACGCGCTGCTCCCGGCGGCCCTGTTCGGCCTGGGGCTCTCGGCGGCGGTCGCGCCGCTCACCGCGACCGTGCTGGCCACCGCCGCCGAGCGCCACGCCGGGGTGGCCAGCGGCGTCAACAACGCCGTCGCCAGGACCGGCGGGCTGCTCGCGGTGGCCGCGATCCCACCGCTGGTCGGGCTGACCGGTGACGCCTTCACCTCCCCGGAGATCTTCACCGCCGGGTTCCGCACGACGATGGTGATCAGCGCGATCATGCTGGGTCTCGCCGCGCTGATCACCTTTCTCACCATCCGGGAGAACGTGCTGATCCGGCCGGAGCCGAAGATGAACTGCCCCGTGACGACTCCCGAACCCGGCAGGTGACCCGGAGGCGACGCCCTCAGAAGGTGAACGCCTGGCGGCGGACGCTGTTGTCGAAGTTGGACACCAGCAGTTCGGGCTCGCCGACCGACCGGATCTCCGGCAGCCTGGTGAGCAGTTCCCGGAACATGGTCCTGATCTCCTGCCGGGCGAGGTTGGCGCCCAGGCAGAAGTGCGGCCCGGGGCCTCCGAAGCCCACGTGGGGCTTGGTGTCGCGGGTGATGTCGAACCGGTCGGGGTCGGGGAAGACCGTCTCGTCCCGGTTGGCCGAGCCGTAGAAGAGCACGACCTTGTCCCCCGCCTTGAGAGGCAGGCCCCGCAGGTCGTAGTCCTCGGTGACGGTGCGGCGGAACTGCATGATCGGGGAGACGTACCGGACCATCTCCTCGATGGCGCCGCCGATGCGCGCGTCGAAGTCCTCGACCAGCAGCCGCCGCTGCTCGGGGTTGTCGGTCAGCAGCTTGATGCCGTGCGCCATGGTGTTGCGGGCCGTCTCGTTGCCCGCCACCAGCAGGAGCGTGAAGAACGACCCGAGCTCGCGGTCGGTCAGCCGCTCGCCGTCGACGTTGGCGGTGACCAGCGCCGACACCAGGTCGCCGCGCGGCTGCATGGCGCGTTCCCTGCCCAGGTCGATCACCAGGCGCTGCAGGGCGAGCAGCGCGAGCGTGTTCTGCGCGGCCATCCTGACGGTCTGCGCCAGGCTGGGGCGCACGCCGGAGTAGGCGGTGGAGATGTCGACGTGCTTGTGGACCCTGGCCCGCACGTCGTCGGGGACGCCCATCATGTCGCAGATGACATGGATGGGGAGTTTCGCGGCGACCTGTCCGACGAAGTCACCGGGCCCGGCGGCCGTGACGTCGTCGACGATCCGGGCGCACGCGGCGTCGATGTCGCCCTGCAGCCCGGCCAGCATCTTCGGGCTGAACGCGCGCGAGACGATGCGCCGCAGCCGGGCGTGCCTGGGGTCGTCCATGTTGACCATCGACTCGCCGAACACGTGCTTGACCCAGCCGGGCGGCTCGGGGCTGGTCACGCCAGGCTCGCTGGAGAACACCTTGGCGTTGCGGCTGGCCTCCACCACGTCGGCGTGCCGGACCAGCGCGTAGAACCCCTTGCCCGAGCGGAGCAGCGGGACCCGCTTCTCCTCGAAGAACACCGGCCGGTCCCGCTCCCGCAGCCGCGCGAACGCCTCGTGCCGCTCCTTGAGCGGCCGCCGCCAGAACCCCAGGTCGGCCAGGTCGATTTCCATGCGCCAATCCTGGCATGTTCTCTACGCGTACCGGCCATGTGAACGTCACGTCCCGGTGGGCCGGGAGACCGAATCACCAGAAACCATCACGTCCATGAGAGCCGTGCTTCTCGCCCCCGCCCTCCTGGCGTCCCTGGTGCTCCCCTCCCCCGCGCCCGTATCCCCCGCACCCGGCCTCCGCGCGCTCACCTCCCCGGCACCCGCCTCCCTCGCGCCCGGTCTCCCCGCGCTCACGCCGCCGGCACCCGCCGTTCCCGCACCCGCTCTCCCTGCGTCCGTCTCGTCCCCCGGCTCCTCCGCCGGCGTCTCCGCGGGCTCGGGGGCGCCGCGTGCCTGCTCGGGTGTGCCGTCGGACTTCGACGGCGACGGGCGCGCGGACCTCGCGGTGGCCGCGCCGTACACCAGATCGGGCGGGCACGCCCGCGCGGGGGCGGTCACCGTCCTGTACGGCCTGCGCACCGCCCGGGAGCTCACCCAGGACGAGAGCGAGAGCGAGACCGGGGACGCGTTCGGCTCGGCGCTGGCGACCGGCGACTTCGACGGTGACGGCTGCGCCGACCTGGCCGTGGGCGTCTCCGAGGAGGACCGGTCCCGGCCGGGGGCCGACGGCGACGGCGCGGTACGCCTCTTCCACGGCTCCGCCGGCGGCCTGCGCCCCGGGAGGACCGTCGACGCGCGCGACCTGGGCCACAAGGGCGGGTCCGGCCGGTTCGGGGCCGCGCTCGCGGCCGGGGACCTCGACGGCGACGGCGACGACGAGCTGGTGATCGGCGCTCCCGGGCTGGGCGGCGGCGCCGTCGGGGTGTACGGGCTCACGGGCCGCAAGCCCTTCATGGTGACCCAGAGGACCGGCTGGGTGGGGCAGCGCGAGCGCGAGACCGACCAGTTCGGCGCGGTGCTCGCCACCGGGGACTTCGACGGGAACGGCCGCGCCGAGATCGCCGCGGGCGCGCCCGCGGACACGGTGCTGAAGAACGGCCAGGGGTCGGTCACCGTGCTCGACGTCCGGCGCCGCCGGGCCGTCATGCTCACCCAGGACAGCCCGTGGATCAGCGGGCGCGCCGAGGTCTGGGACTTCTTCGGCTCCGCCCTGGCCACCGGCGACTTCGACGCCGACGGCCGCGACGACCTCGCGATCGGCGTGCCGGGCGAGGGGCTCTCGCGGAACCAGCGGGCGATGGACTACGGCGACGGCACCGTGCACGTCGTCCGCGGCTCCCCGGGCGGGTTGCGCACCGCCACCTCCGAGGCGTGGTCGCAGCGTTCCCTCGACGGCGTGCCGCGCTACTTCGACCGCTTCGGAGCGGCCCTGGCCGCCGGTGACCTCAACGGGGACGGCGACGACGAGCTGGCGATCGGCGTACCGGGCGAGAACGCCGTCCAGATCCTGGCGGGCACCCGCTCCGGCGGTCTCACCCGCCACGGCGACCTGCTGGTCACCGGCAAGGGCGGCGACTTCGGCGCGGCCCTGGCCACGGTGGGGGGCCGCGGCCTGGTCGTCGCCTCACCGCGCGGCGGCAGGCTGACGCTGCTGCGCGGCACCGTGCGCAAGGGCCCCCACCCGGGCATCAAGCCCTCGACGGCGCGGACGCTGGCGACCGGGCCTAAGGACGCCCTGTTCGGCTACGCCTTCGCGAGCGCGCCCGCCGGACGCTAGCGGAAACACCCGGAGCACCCGGAACACCCGGAACACCGGGGACGCTCCTCCGCGCACCCGGGAGGCCCCTCCCCGCGCGCCCGGGACGCCCCCCTCCCCCCGGCGCCCGGCGCCTCCCGACTCGGCACCGCTTCGAGCCGGGAACGAGACCCGCCCGCTCGGGGGCGTTATCTAGGATGACGGTCATGATCGGGGCAGCGCAGAGGACCGTCCGTGACCTACGCCGGGGCAACCGGGCGACCGTGCTGCGCGCCCTCTACTTCGACGGGCCCGCCAGCCGCCAGGAGCTCAGCGAGACCATCGGGCTCAGCCCCGCCACCGTCAGCAACGTGACCGGGGACCTGCTCGAGAGCGGGGTCGTCGTCGAGGCGGGCCTGGTCGACTCCGACGGCGGCAGGCCCCGGGTGCTGCTGCGCGTCAACACCACCCACGGCTACACCGTCGGCGTCGACGTCGGTGAGACCCACGTGCGCGCCGAGCTCTTCGACCTGGACATGAACCGCAAGGCCCGCGCCGAGTACGCGCTCCGCCCGGCCCGGCACGACGCCGGCCTGGTCGTCGGCCACGTCCTGGCCGGGATCGACACGCTCCTCGCCGAGAGCGGCGTGCCCGCGGAGCGGGTGCTGGGCGTGGGGGTGGGCGTTCCCGGGATCGTCGAGACCGGGCCCGACGCGGTGATCCACGCCCCGACGCTGGGCTGGGACGGGGTCCCCCTCGGCGGGCTCCTGCGGGCGGGCACGGACCTGCCCCTCTTCGTGGACAACGGCGCCAGGTCGATGGGACAGGCCGAGCTGTGGTTCGGCATGGGGCGCCGGGCCAGGCACGCCGTCGTGGTGCTGATCGGCTCGGGGGTCGGGGCGAGCGTCATCACCGACGGGAGCACCTACCTGGGCGCCGACAGCAGCGCCGGCGAGTGGGGCCACACGAAGATCATGGTGGGCGGGCACCGGTGCCGCTGCGGCGGCCGGGGCTGCCTGGAGGCCTACGTCGGGGCCAGGGGCATCCTGGAGCGGGCCGGGGTGTGGACCGAGACCGTCGACGAGCAGGCGGCGCTGGCCGAGCTGGTCGCCGGCGGCTCCCCGGTCGTCGACGAGACCGTCACCTACCTGGGCGTCGGCCTGGCCAACCTGATCAACCTGTTCAACCCCGAACGGATCATCATCGGCGGCTGGGCCGGTGTGCTGCTCGGCGAGCACCTGCTGCCGAGGATCAGGAAGGTCGCCGCGGACAACTCCCTGGCCCAGCCGTACAGGACGGTCTCCATCGGGCTGGGCCGCCTCGGGGTCGACTCCGTCACGCTGGGCGCCGCCACCCTCGTGGTCGAGGACTTCCTGCGCGCCCCCGCGCCCCAGGCGGCCGGGGGCGCCTCCACGCGCCCCCGGAACCCCGCCGGGGCACGGTCCTGAACACCCTCCCGCGCGTCAGCGGACGCGCGTGTCGGCCTTGATGGTGCGCCGGACCTGCTTGGCGAGCCTGCCCCTGTCGGCCTTGGCGTCGGAGGTGGCGATCGCCCCGAACCTCACCGCGGCGGTGCCCCGGCGCGAACCGGCCCACGCGCGGATCCGCACGGCCGTCGAGTCGCCCCTGTCGAGAGAGGTGATCCAGCAGGACAGGGTGCGGCGCTTGACGGAGCAGCTCACGCTGCGCGGCTTGGAGATCACCTTGATCTTGCGGAAGCGGGTGGAGAAGGCCCCGGTGAGCATCACGTAGTGCTGGCCGCGGGCCTTCCTGTTCTTGATCTTGACGGTGTAGACGAGGGAACCGCCGCGGCGGACGTGCTTGGGGAAGGAGATCACGTACCCGAAGTCGGCCGCCGCCGAGGCGGACGACAGGGCGGACGACACAACGGACGACACGGCGGGCGCTACGACGGGCGCTACGACGGGCGACGGCCCGAGGCGCGCGGTGGCGGGTGCGGCGGGGGCCGCGGTTCCGGCGGCCGCGGCGGGGGCGTGGGCAAGGAGGGTGCCGCCCAGCGCCGCGGCGAGAACCGCGGCACCGAGCCTCGTGGTGGTAGAGCTCATACGCGGCATCATCCACCAAATACCGACGAATTCCTCTGGTCCTCAGGTCAGTGAGGCCTGTCCTGCCGGGACGGTGAGCCGGGCGCCGGTCTTCGCCGGGGCGCCCTTCCTGCTGATGTGCTCCAGGACGCGGAAGTCGGCGTCGAGTTCCTCGGCGGTGACGCGGCAGACGATGTAGCCGCGCCGCTGGTCCAGGTAGGAGATGTGCGGGTTCTCCGCGATCGTCTCGGCGATGCGGCCCTCGTCGCGGTAGCCGTCGCCGTCGCTGGCGATCGAGGAGGCGACCAGTTCCACCGCCACCCGGGGCGAGTCCGGGTCGTCGAAGTCGAGTTTCAGGTCGGCCGCGTGGTGCATGTGCGCGTCGCCGGTCAGCACCACCGGGTTGGCCGCGCCCGACTCCCGGAACCCGGTCAGCAGGCGGGTGCGCTCGGCGGCGTAGCCGTCCCAGGAGTCCATGTTGACCTCGGTACCCGGCCCCACCTTGACGTCGCGCTGGGCCATCAGGATCTGCTGGCCCACCAGGTTCCAGCGGGCCCGCGACGTGGTCAGACCGTCCAGCAGCCAGTCCCGCTGGTCCCTGCCGAGCAGGGTGCGCCCGCTCGCCAGCCGGTCGTCGCAGCCGGACCGCAGGCCGTCCTCGCAGGCCTGGTCGTCGCGGAACTGCCGGGTGTCGAGCAGGTGGAAGCGGGCCAGCGGCCCCCAGTCCACCCTGCGGTGGACGCGCATCGCCGCCCCGCCGGGCACGCTGGTGCGGCGCAGCGGCATGTTCTCGTAGTACGCCTGGAAGGCGTTGGCCCTGCGCCTGGCGAAGGCCGGGGCGCCGGAGCTGGAGACGTCCGCCGCCCAGTTGTTCTCGATCTCGTGGTCGTCGAAGGAGACCAGCCAGGGCGCGACCGCGTGCGCCTCCTGCAGGTCGGCGTCGCTCTTGTACTGCGCGTGCCGCATCCGGTAGTCGGCCAGGGTCACGCACGGGCCCGGGGTGTGCTGCCGGACGCTCCCGCCGAGCGCCGTGTACCCCCGGGGGCCGTACTCGTACATGTAGTCGCCCAGGTGGACGACCAGATCGGGTTCCTGCTCGGCCAGCCTGCGGTACGCGGTGTAGAAACCGTGCTCGTAGTGGGCGCAGGCGGCGACCGCGAAGGTGAGCGAGGCCGACCCGAGCGACGCCGGCGTACCGGCCGGCCCGGTGATCCCGGCGGTCCCGGCCGGCCCGGACGACGCCCGCGACGCCGCCGGGGCGGTGCGGGTGCGTCCCGTCGGCGACAGGCGCCCCTCGGCCCGGAAGCGGTAGAAGTACTCCCTGCCGGGCTCCAGGCCCTCGACCTCGACGTGGACGCTGTGCGCCCGCCTCCAGCGGGCGCTCTCGGTGCCCCTGCGGACCACCCGGGAGAACCGCTCGTCGGTGGCGAGCTGCCACTGCACGTCCACGTCCCGGCTCGGCATCCCCCCTCGGCCGTCCGGGCCCAGCGGGTCGAGGGCGAGCCTGGTCCACAGCACCACGCCGTCCGCCGACGGGTCGCCCGAGGCGACGCCCAGGGTGAACGGGTCGGCGGCCAGGGCCCGGGAGGAGGGCGAGGACGCCGAGGCCAGCGGGGAGGGGCCGGCGGGGGCGAGCCCGGCACCGGTCAGCAACAGGCCGCCCGTACCGGCGGCGGCGATGGAAAGGAACGCTCTGCGTGACGGCTTCTGCTCCACGCCCCCAGTGCAACCGGCCGACCTTTCCCCGTCGTGGCCTGCGGCTCACGGCAGGATGAACAGGGACCGCACAGGCGGGCGCCCCGGCCCGCCGGGCCGTTCAGCCCAGGTACGGCTTGAGGTGCGCGTTCAGGGCGCCGCAGCCCAGGTACTTCTCCACGGTGTGGAAGTCGATCCAGTCCAGGTCGACCAGCGCCTCCTGGTCCACCCCGGTGAAGCAGGCCCGCAGGCCCGGCGGGATCGCCGCGATGTCGTCCTTGTCGGCGATGTTGACCCAGCGCCCGACCGAGCGGGGCCGCTCGCCCCGGCCGGCGACCGGGGCGGGCACCAGGTGCTCGAAGATGACGTTGCGCATGCCCAGCGGGCTGCCCAGGGTGATCAGCAGTTCGACCTCCAGGTCGGGGTTGGCCCAGAGCGTCTCGTAGGTCACCACGCTGCCCAGTGAGTGCGCGATCACCACCTTGGGGCGGTTACGCCTGATCACCTCGGCCACGGCCGCCCGGCACCTCGCGCGCGTCTCGCCCCCGGTGGCCATGTAGGCGGCGACCTCGGGGCAGAAGAGCGTGGCGAAGTCGGCGGCGTCGGCCTCCAGCCGGTCCAGCAGCCAGCCGGTCATCCGGTGCAGGGCGCCGGTCAGCCCCTCCCCCACCGCGTCGAGCTGCCTGGCCCAGGCGACGAAGACCTCCTGGGCACCGGCGTCCATGGTCCGCACGGCGCGTACGGAGTCGTTCTTGCTCTCGCCCAGCAGGTGGGCGTAGTAGGCGATCTCGGTGACGTAGCGCTCCTTGGCGTGCGGCCTGCCGCCGGTCAGGCCCTCGTGCAGGTAGCGGTCCCACTTGTCGCGCATCGCGAGGGCGGCGCCGCCGGCCGAGTTGCCCGCGTCGCGGTAGTAGCGGTACTTGCCGATACCGTGCACGCCGACGATCGTGTCCATACGCCCCCGCCCTCCGCGTCCGGTGCCCGGTTCTCACCGGTGCCGGTGACTTCTCCCCCGGCTACTGTGGCGAAGACGGGTCCGCGCCACAAGACCACGGCGGCACCGGCGAGAACAGCCGGCGAACCGATGATCCGTGGGCCGTGGGTCGTGGGTCCACGGCCCCCCGCCCCGCCCACCGAGACCGCGTCCGCCCCCGGGTTGCCCGGGTCTCACCGCTCACGGCCCCTGGCCGTGGCGCCGGAGACCTCGGGCCGGGACGGGGCGGCGCGTCCGGCCACGCCGCGCAGCAGGTCGACGAGGTGCCGGCGCTCGGGCTCGGTGAGCCAGCCGAAGATGTGCTCCCCCACCTGTTCGGTGGCCCGCCGCGCCATCTCCAGGGTTCGCTCGCCATGAGGCGTCAGCACGATGCAGTACGCGCGCCGGTCCTGCGGCGCCCGCCGGCGGGAGACCACTCCGCCCTCCTCCAGCTCGTCGATGAGCCGGACCATCGCGGATTTGTCGATGCCCGTGCGGTCCATCAGCTCCCGCTGGCTGACGGGGCCGTACATCGGCAGCGCGAGCAGCACGGCGAATCCGCGGACGTTGAGACCCAGCGGGCGCAGCGCCTGGTTCAGCCGCTCCCGGCTCTGGTTGTGCACCTCGGCCAGCAGCATGCCGAGCCCCACCTGATCGGCGGCCGGGCCGCCGTCGCCGGCCAGGAAACGCTCGATCAGATCTTGGAGCATGCGCCCACTCTACTACCACCTGATAAAATCTCAGCGTGAGACTATCTCGGAGTGGACCTATCTGTCACCGATCAGGTGAGTGCGGGCCCGAGTCGCCCCGCCGGCGCGTGCGCAGGGTGGGCGTCGCGACCGGCACGGCGATGACGGCCGTCCCGCCCTCACCGCCGCCGACGCGCGGTACGGCCGCGGGCCCGCGCCTCGGCCGTGACCCCGGTCCGGCGCGCCGCACGCGCCGGGCCACGGCCCGGGAGAACGCGCCACACGCGCTCTCCCCCCTCGCGGGAGGGCGTCGATGATCGGGGCTCCGCCCGGCGAGCGTGTCTCCGACCGGGTCATGACGGCGACGGACGTGGTCAAGACCTACGGTGCGGGCGACGGCGCGGTGAGCGCGTTGCGCGGTGTCTCCGGGGCGTTCGTCCAGGGCGAGTTCACCGCGATCATGGGGCCCTCGGGGTCGGGGAAGTCGACGTTCATGCACTGCCTGGCCGGTCTGGACACCGTGACGTCCGGCAGCATCGTCGTCGGCGAGGTGGACATCACCGGCCTGTCGCGCACCCGGCTCACCGAGTTGCGCCGCGATCGGATGGGCTTCGTCTTCCAGTCGTTCAATCTCCTGCCGATGTTGACCGCGGAGGAGAACATCCGGCTCACGGGGAGGCTGGCGGGCCGCGACCTGGACCAGGGATGGTTCGACACGGTCGTGGACGCGCTGGGGCTGCGCGAGCGGCTGACCCACCGGCCCGCGGAGATGTCCGGCGGCCAGCAGCAGCGGGTGGCCGTGGCCCGCGCGCTCCTGACCAGGCCGGACGTGCTGTTCGCCGACGAGCCCACCGGGAACCTGGACTCCCGTTCCAGCGCCGAGGTGCTGGGCTTCCTGCGTGCGGCCGTCGACGACTACCGGCAGACGGTGGTCATGGTGACGCACGACCCGGTGGCCGCCGCGTACGCCGACCGGGTGCTGTTCCTGGCCGACGGGATGATCGTGGACGAGCTGGCCGAGCCCACCATCGACGCCGTGCATGCCCGCATGCGCAAGATCGAGGGCTGAGGTCATGGCGAACCCCTTGTGGCTCATCGCGCGCCGGACCTTCGCCGAGGGCTGGCTGCGGCTGATCGCCACCCTGCTGGCGGCGCTGGGATCGATCGCGCTCATCGCGGGCTCGCTGCAGTTCGCGCTGCGCGCCCAGGAGGCGGTGGCCGGCAGCGACGCCAGCGAGTACGCCCGCGTGGACGTGCTGGTGCAGGGCGGGACGGTCGATCCGGGCGACCCGTTCGCGCCACCCGACGGCCGGATCCGGCTCGATCAGGTCGCCTCCCGCCCCGGGGTGGCGGCGGCCGCCGGGGACGCCACGACGGCGGTGACGGCCTCCCGGAACGACGGGCAGGCGATCACGGCGGCGGCCGAGGGCCGTACGCTGCTCCGCCCCTGGGTCTCCGATCCGGGGCTGAACCCCTATCGCCTGGAGGCGGGGCGCGCCCCCGCCGCGGACGGCGAGGTGGCGATCGTCCGGCACATGTCGCTCGCCGGGGACCTGAGCGTCGGCGACACCATGACGCTGACGCTGCCCCGTCAGACGCGCCAGGTGCGGATCGCCGGGATCGTCAGTGTTCAGGGCCGCGACGCGGTGGCCGCCGGCGACCTGGTGCTGGCCCCGGCCGAGACCGCGCAGCGCGCCGCGATGCTGCCCGCGGGCAGTTGGCAGGGCGTCTGGCTGAAGGCGGCTCCCGGCGTGTCCGCCGACCGGCTGCGCGGCGAGCTGGCCCGCGACCTGGGTGACGCCGCCACGGTACGCACCGCGGAGTCGGTACGGAACGCGCAGACCACCGCCGCCTCGGGGGAGGGCGCCTCGATCGCCGGTGTCGTCGGCATGCTCGCCTCCGTCGCGATCTTCGTCGGGCTGTTCGTGGTGGCCAACACCTTCGGCACCCTCGTCCGGCAGCGCACCCGCCGTCTCGCGCTGCTGGGCGCGATCGGCGCCACACCGCGGCAGATCGGCCGGCTGATCCGGCTGGAGGCGCTGGTGCTGGGCGCGGTCGCCTCGGTGGGCGGCGTGGCCGCGGGCTTCCCGCTGGCCGAGCTGATCATCTGGCTGTTCGCCCGGGACGGCTTCGACGTGTCCGCCTCCGCTCCCCAGGTCGGCTGGATCGCGCTGACCGTCCCGGTCGTGGCCGGGCTCCTGGTCACCCAGGCCGCCGCGTGGCGGGCGGCGCACCGTGCCGGGAACGTCTCGCCCATCGAGGCGTTGCGCAGCACGGTCACCGAGACCCGGGAACGCCGCTGGCCGCGGCTGCTGTCCGCATCGGCGATCTTCGTCGCCGCGTGCTTCCTGTGCGCGGTGGCGGTGACGGTCCGCGTCAGCGATCCGCCCGGCCCGGATCGTACGTTCGCCATCACGCTGATGGTTCTTTTCGCGTCGATGCTGGCGGTGACCGGGCTGGCCGTGCTCACCCCGTTCTTCGTCGGGCCGTTGGGCGGGCTGGTGGGCCGCGTCGGGACGCTGGTCAGCGGGGAGACCGGGCGGCTGGCGCACGCCACCATCACGCGCAGCCCGCGCCGGGTCTCCTCGGCCGCCTCGTCACTGATGCTCGGTGTCGCGCTGGTCGCCTCCCTGGTGCTGGTCACGATGTCGGTGAACGACCGGTTCCGTGAGGCGGGACGGGAGGTGATGGCGGCCGAGCACGCGATCGCCTCGACCGCCAGGACCGCCGAGGGCGCGCCCGCGCCGCTGGGCCGCGACGTCGCGGCGAGGGCCACGGGTGCGCCGGGGGTGTCCAGGACGACCGCCCTGACACAGACCGAGGTCACGCTGGTGCCGTCCACGCCGGCGAGAGCGGCGGCCGAGCCGTTCCGCTTCCTGGTCAGCGGCGCCGAGCAGACGGGGCTGCGTGACGTCCTGCGGCTGGGCGGGCGGCCACCCGCGCTGCGGGAAGGGGAGATCGCGCTGTCGTCGGCCGTCATGAGGGAACGGGGGCTCCGGCGCGGCGAGGTCATCACCGTGCGCGGCGCGCAGGGCCGCACCACGCTCACCGTCGCGGGCTCGTACCACGACCCGTCCCATCTGTTCGCCGACCAGGCGCTGGTGGACTCGGCCACGATGGACCGGCTCGACGCCAACGCCGCCACCCTGGCGGTGCTCGTGCGGGGCGGCTCGCCGCAGGCCCTGGCGCGCGCCGTGGCCGGGGTGCCCGGGGTGCGGGTCCTCGATCGTGACGCCTACGTGACCGCGGCGTCGCAGTCGCTCACCCGGGCCCTGCGCTCGACGTACAGCTTCGTCGGCATGGCGCTGCTGCTGGCGCTGTTCGGGATGGCGACCACGGTGACGATGAGCGTCGTCGAACGCACCCGTGAGTTCGGGCTGCTGGGCGCCGTGGGCGCGACCACGAGGCAGATCCGCTCGATCGTCCGCTGGGAGGCGGCCACCGTGGTCCTCCTCGGCACGATCCTCGGTCTCGTGATCGGGGTCGGGACGCTGGCGCTCCTGCATGTGACGAGCGGCAGTTCGTTCCTGCGTCCGGACCCGCCGTGGTGGCTGTTCCTGGCGCTCGGGGCGGGTGCCGCGGTGGCAACGCTGGCGACCTCGGCGCTGCCCGCGCGCCGGGCGGCGGGCGTGCCCGTCCTGGAGGCCGCCAAGGCGGAGTGAGTCACCGCGGACGCGGGCACCGGGACCGCGCGCTCACAGGGTCGGGCCGACGAGGCCGCAGTTGACGAGCAGGGCGAGAACGGACAGGGCGGTGCGGACGCGGTTCCAGGTGCCCCAGTGCCGCCGCGGATCCCGTTCGGCGAAGTCCTCGGGGAGGTTGCCCGGGTCCAGCGCCCGCACCCACCGGTTCACCGGCACGTTCTTGGTCAGCGAGATCGTGATCGTGCCCAGGCAGAGCGCGGCCGCCACCAGGTACAGCGCACGAGCCACCGTGCTCCCGGCGAGCAGGCCGAGAGCGAGGTCACCGAGCGTGGTGACGATCAGGCAGATGGGCATGAACGGGTCGAAACGCGTGGAGAAGAACGCGTGTGCGTGCACGTACCGGTCCGGTGGCAGGCTGTCCAGCAGCGGCCAGCCGCCCATCTGGGTGCCCAGCAGCACCCCGGCGGCCAGGCCGTTGGCCAGCAGGACGAGCGAGACGACGATCTCCAGCATGAGCCCCTCCAGTCGGTCGGCCCGCCACCGGGCCACGTTCCGGCACGTCGCCTAGCGGCGTGCCGCGGCGGCCTCCACCTTCTGCTTGATCAGTTGCATCTGGACGGGCGTGTTGCGGTTGAGGCGCGCCTGCATCGTCGCGTCGTCGACCGGCGCCTCCGCCCTCATCTCGAAGTCCTGCACCCAGCGCATGCGCACGCCGTCGTCCTCCTGCAGGTACTCCCAGTAGATCCACATGTACTTGAACGGTCCGGTCTCCACCCGCTGCGAGCGGACGGTCCGGGTGGCCTCGTCCGGGCGCCGCGCCGACACCCAGCTCCACACCTTGCCGTTCTCGTCGGGGTGCAGCGCGAGCCGGAAGAGGATCGTGCCGTCCCGGTCCGAGAGGATCTTGGCCTCGGAGTACTCGCTGAACAGCTCCGTCCATGACTCGATGTCGTTGGTCATGTCCCAGACGAGCCGCATCGGCGCGGCGATGACGATCTCGTTGTCGGTGTGCCCGGCCATGTCACGCCCCCGCCTTCGCCGTCAGCAGCGAGTTGATGTACGCGACCGCCCTGGCCGGCGTCGGCATGTCCGACACCGCGTCATCGCTGATCTGGACGCTGTAGCGGCGTTCCACCTGGTTGCACAGCTCCAGCAGGGCCAGCGAGTCGTACCCGAGGTGGCTGAACTCCGTCTCCGCGATGTCGCCGTCGAGGGCCGCCTCGTCGACGCCTCCCATGCGCCGCAGGATGCCCCGCAGCTCGTCCAGGTCGAAGGTGCTCATTCCAGATCTCCGTTCCGTTGACAACGCCGGAATCCGGCATTTCGGATAATTTCTGGTTCGTCTCTCCGGCTGGAGAGCTTCTCGGTTCGTGCTCGGCCCCTCAGCCGAGCACCACGGCGACGGCGTTCACCGTCACCCCCAGCACGGCGAGCGCGGTGCGCAGCAGATGCCATCGACGCCACAGCGGCCGGGGGTCGCGCCAGTCGGGCGGCACCTCGTCGGGATCGAGGGACTTGACCGCCCGGTTGAGCGGGACGTTGCAGAAGTGCGAGACCACCGAGACCCCGAGCAGCAGGACGGCGGCCGTGGCGAAGAGCAGGGCGGGTCCAGCCCTCGTCAGCACCGCCAGGACGACGTCGACGACCACCGACGAGAGCACGAGGATCGGCATGGTGGGATCCCACCGGCGGCCGACGAGCTGGTGGGTGTAGACGTAGCGGTCGGCCGGCATGGCCAGGAGCGCGGGCAGAACGCTCAGCGAGACCGCGAACAGCACCCCGGCCACGATCCCGCTGCCCACCAGCGCCGCGATGGACAGCAGATCCGTGATCACCTCGCCGGCCCCCCTCCGCGCGGGAGCGGCTCGGCCACGATCGCCGCGTCGTCGTCGCCGCGGCCGCTCGCCAGCACGTCCGCGTACCTGTCGAGGGCGCAACCGACCACCGGCAGCTCGGTCCCGCGCGCCAGCGCCTCCTGGTTCGCCAGGGCGAGATCCTTGTGCATGAGCGCGGCGCGGAAGGCCGCCGGCCGGTACGTCCGCCCGCGCATGAACCCCGCGCGGAAGGACAGCACCGGCGACCGCCAGCCGCTGCCGTCGAAGACGTCCAGCAGCACGCCGCGGTCGAGGCCCATGGTCTCGGCGAACCGCACCGCCTCGGCCAGCCCGAGGATGTGGACGCCCAGCATCAGGTTGAACGCCAGCTTCAACGCGCTCGCGTTGCCCGTCGGGCCGAGGTCGCGGACGTCCTGCCCGATCGCGCGGAGCACCTCGAGCGCGGCGTCCACGGCCTGCTCCTCGCCGGCGGCGAAGACGCGCAACTCACCTTTGGCGGCCATGGCGGGGTTGCCCAGCACACATGCCTCGACCCGCAACACCCCGGCCCCGGCCAGCCGCCCGGCGGCGGCCACGGCGAAGGTGGGCGTGACCGTCGAGGTGTCCACGACGATCACACCGGGCGACAGCCGCCCTTCGAGCTCGCCGAACAGCACCTGCTCCACGGCGGCCTCGTCGGCGAGGCTGAGCAGCACGACCTCGGCACCGGCCACCGCCTCGGCCGCCGAGGCGGCGATCGTGGCGCCGGCCTCGCCCACCGGCACGGCCTTGTCCGGCGTGCGGTTGTACGCGGTGACGTCGGCACCCGCGGCGAGCAGGGCGCGCGCCATACCGGCCCCCATGCCGCCCAGCCCGAGCACGGCGATCGACGTGGGCTGCACGTTCACCCCTCCGCGGGATGGGTCTGTACGGACAGCTGCGAGACGCAACGCATCGCGGCGTCGCGGAAATACCGGTTGAACCCGGCCTCGTCACCGGTGTCCCGCTGCTCCTGCAGGTAGGGGGCGAGCCGCTGCTCGATCAGGTGCACCCCGCGCTGGCCGGCCATGTGGCGGGCGATGGCGGAGAACTCGCCCTCGTAGTGGATGACCCGCACCAGCACGTCGTCCTTGACGAAGACGGCCGTGCCGAGCAGCCGGCCGGCCGCGGCGCCGTCGTCACCGGTGAACACCGGGGTGTCGACCCGCTGGAAGCCGGCGAAGATCTCGGCTATCTCGTCCTCGTGCCCGGGCTTGACCCGGTAGGTGATGGCCGCGTACGGCATGGCATCCTCCTTGGCTCGTCGAAAGACTCAACCGAAGGCCACTTTGGCGATCAGATCGAGCTGGTCGGCATCGGACGTGCAGGGAATCAACATGAGCTCGTCACAACCCGCCGCGGCGTAACCGTCGATCGTCTCGCGCAGCCGGGCGTCGTCGGTGATCAGGCCGTCGGCCAGGAAGCGAGCCTTCTGGCCGGTGTAGGCGTAGTAGTCGAGCAGGTAGCGGGCGCCGGCCTGTCCGCGGTCCGCGCCGGGGGCGACGTAGGCGAGGGCGCCCAGCTTCGGCGCGTCGGTCCGGCCCGCCTCCGTCCAGGCCCGCCGTACCTCGGCGGCCACCTCCGCGTACCGGTGCAGGGGGGTGCTGCCGGAGATCCAGCCGATGCCGCACCTGGCCGCCCTCCTCATGGAAGCGGCCGAATTGCCCCCGACCCACAGCGGGATCCGCCCGCGCCCCGGGCGCGGGCCGACGCCGGGGACCGCGCCCTCCCCCGACCAGACGCGTTCCATCTCCTCCAGCAGTTCGTCGAGCCGGCGCCCGCGCCCGCCGTAGGGCACGCCGGTCGCGGCGAAGTCGTCCTCCCGCCCGCCCGCGGCGACGCCCACCACCAGCCGGCCGCCGGCCAGCCGGTCCACGCTGGCCAGTTGCTTGGCCAGGAGCACCGCGCTCGGCCGGTAGGCGGCCAGCAGGATCGTGGGGGCCAGCGTGATGCGCTCGGTCACGGCCGCGGCGGCCGCCAGCGTCACCACGGTGTCGTAACTGTCGTAGACCAGCCGATCCAGCACGGCCAGCGTGCTGAAGCCGAGCCGGTCGGCCCGCCGGGCGAACTCGGCCAGCTCCCGGCCGTCCGTCCCGGGGACGGTGCTCGGCAGACCGACTCCGATGTCCATGTAGCCTCCAGTCCGCGCCTGCGACGGCCCGCGTCCGCCCGCAACCGCTCCGATGCCGGCGACGGCTCAGATCCCGCCGTCCACGTTCAGCGTCACGCCGCTGATGTACCGGGAGGCGTCCCCGGCCAGGAACAGCACCGCGCCGGCCACGTCGTCGGGCCGGCAGAGCCGTCCCAGCGCCGTGATCCCCACGACGCGCTCCACCACCTGCGGTGGCAGTCCCGCCCCCGGCTCCGTCTCCGTGAGCCCGGGCGCGACGAGGTTGACCCTGATCCCGCGCGGGCCCAGTTCCTTGCACAGCCCGCGCGTGAACCCGATCAGCGCCGCCTTCGAGGCGGAGTAGTGCACGCCGTTGACCCGCCCGCGAAGCGCCGCCGAGGCCCCGATGCTGACCACCGAGGCGCCTTCGGCCAGCAGGCCCAGCATCGCCTGTGTGACCAGGTAGGCGGAGGTCACGTTGTGGTCGAGCAGCCGCCGCCACTCCTGGCCCGAGATCTCCGCGAAAGGCGCGGAGCCGTCCACGCCGACGTTGTTGACCAGGACGTCGAGCCCTCCGAGCGTGGTCCCCACGGTGCCGGCCAGCCGCTCGTCGTCCGCGGGGTCGGTCACGTCCGCCCGCACCACCTGGTTGCGGTCACCGAGCCGCTTCAGCTCCCCGGCGAGGCTGTCGGCGTCCTCTCCCCCGGTGTGATGACATGCCAGGACGTGTGCGCCGGCCCGCGCGAAGGCGAGGACGGTGGCCCGGCCGATGCCCCTGGTCCCACCGGTCACCAGCACGCGCTTGCCGCGTAATCCTTGATCCACCAGACCGTTCCTCTCGCTGCGACGTACGGCTCGGCTCATCGTGCAGGCACCGGCTGGTCCGCCCCTCGAATCCCGGTCGAGAGCCTGCGGCCCCGGTTCACGCCTCCAACCGGCTTCGAGCCTGTCTCCACCCCCCGGTGGAAGCGTCGCCAGCGGCCCGGCACGACCGTCGGCCACGGGTGCGAGAAAGGAAGTCACGAATGACGGGCACCGCTCCGGACGTCACCACCCCCACCGGACTCATCCGGCTGTGCAACGCCTTCTGCGAGTCCAAGGCCTTGCTCACCGCGGTGGAACTCGACCTGTTCACCGAGCTGCACGACAACCCGGCGACCGAGGAGGAGATCCGGGAGCGGCTCGGGCTGCACGGCCGCGGCCTGCGCGACTTCCTGCTCCTGCTGACCGCCCTCGGCCTGCTCGAGCGGCAGGGCGAGGGGTACCGCAACGCCGCCGGCGCCGACCAGTACCTGGTGCGGGAGCGGCCGACCTACATCGGCGGGTTCATGCGCCGGGCCGGCGACAACCTCTACCCGGCGTGGGGCAAGCTGTCCGACGCCCTGCGCACCGGCCTGCCGCAGGCGCGCGGCGACTTCCAGGACGTCCTGGGCGACCCGAAGGTGCTGGGCCGCTTCATCCACATGATGGACGCGCTGACCCAGATCCTGGGGCCGCAGCTCATCGAGGCGTTCGACTTCTCCGGCCACTCGACACTGCTCGACGTGGGCGGCTGCCGGGGCAACCTCTCCGGCCAGATCGTCAAGGCGCACTCCGAGCTGACCGGCAGCGTGTTCGACCTCCCGCAGATGGAGCCGTTCTTCACCGAGCACATGGCCGCCCTCGACCTGACCGGGAGGGTGCGCTTCAGGAGCGGCGACTTCTTCAAGGACCCGCTGCCGCAGGCCGACGTCGTGATCCTGGGGCACGTGCTGCACGACTACGACGCCGGCAGCCGCCGTTTCCTGGTGCAGAAGGCCGGCGCGGCGGTCCGCCCCGGCGGCGCGCTGCTGGTCTACGACCGGATGCTGGACGAGGGCCCGGCCCAGGTGGAGAACCTGGTGATCAGCCTGGACATGCTGCTGGTCACCGAGGGCGGCTCGGAGTACCCGGTCGAGGAGCTTCGGCAGCACGCCGCGCTGGCCGGCTTCACCGCGCTGGAGGAGAAGCGGCTCGGGGACTTCGACACCCTACTGATCTGCCGCAGAGGCTGAGGCGTCCGGGTGCCGGGGGACCGCGAACTGGGTCACGCAGCGCAGCCGGCTGGCGTTGAAGGTCCGCAGGAACCCCTCGACCGTGCCGGTGTCGCGTGGCCTGTTCAGGTAGGGGGCGAGCTTGCGCTCCACCTCCGCCACCCCCGGCTGGACGGCCATGAACCGGATCACCGCGTCGAGGTCGCCCTCGTACTCGATGAACCGCACCAGTGTGCTGTCCCGGATGAACACCGCCGTGGCGAGGATGCGGCCCGCCTGGGCGCCGTCGTCCCCGGGGACCACGTTCCCCGCGGGCCGGCGGAAGTCGCCGAACACCTCGGCGACCTCGTCCTCGTACCCGCTCTTGATGTCATAAGTGATCGCCGTGTACGGCATGGCAACTCCTCGGGATCGCGAACGTCGTCCCAGGATGCGCACCGGGGCTCGAAAAGAGCTCGGGGACCGCTCGGCCGTGAGGCGGCCTTCGCCCCATACCGGTTTGATCCGCCCTTGAGCCGCCGGTGGGAGCCTGCCGGGAACGGCAGGACCCTGACCGGCTCAAGGGCGGCCGAAGCGACCTGTCACCCAAAGGAGGATCCGGGATGACCACCACCTCGACCGACCATGGCCTGGAGCAGGGGCCCGGTGAGGAGCAGCAGGAACTTCTCATGATGCTGGCCGGCAAGTGGGTGGCGGGCACGTTGAACGTGCTCGCCCGCCTCGGTGTCGCCGACCTGCTCGCCGACGGCCCCCGCGGCGTCGACGACCTCGCCGCCGAGACGGACACCCACGCGCCGACGCTGCACCGGTTCCTGCGTGCCGCCGCGTCCGTCGGCGTCTTCGCCGAACGCGAGGACGGGCGCTTCGAGCTCACACCGAAGGCGCAGTACCTGCGCAGCGACGTGCCGGGCTCGCTCAGGTACCTCGCCTACTTCTACGGGGAGACCACCGTCTGGAACTGCTGGGGTTACGCCTTCGACACCGTGCGCACGGGCGAGCCGAACGGCCGCAGGCTGCGGGACGGCAAGAACTTCTTCGAGTACCTGGAGCAGGAGGCCCCGGAGTTCGCCGCGGCGTTCCACAAGGCCATGTCCGAGCTGAACGAGAGCCGCGCGCCGAGGATCGCCGACTCCTTCGACTTCGGGCGGTTCGCCAGGATCGCCGACATCGGCGGCGGCCAGGGCCGGTTCCTGTCGGCGATCCTGCGGCGCTACCCCGCCTCGCGCGGCATCCTGTTCGACATCGAGACCGCCATCGCGTCGGCGCCGCCCGTCCTTGCCGCGCAGGGTGTCGCCGACCGGGTCGAACTGGTCAGCGGCAGCTTCTTCGACGAGGTGCCGGCCGGCGCGAACGCGTACACGCTCAAGGCCGTCATGCACGACTGGGCGGACGCCGAGTGCCGTAAGGTGCTCGGCCGGATCCGGCAGGCGATCGGCGACGACGCCGGCGCCCGCGTGCTGATCGTCGACGGGGTGGTCCCCGAGGGCAACGCCCCCCACTACATCAAGCTGATGGACATCTCGATGGCGGTGACCAACGGGGGCCGGGAACGGACCGTCGCCGACTGGACGGGCCTCGTGGAGGAGTCGGGCTTCGAGGTCGTCGCGATCCACCCGACGGAGCCGCCCCACAGCATCATCGAGGCCCGCCCGGTATGAAGCAGAGCGTGAGTGGAAGGCGACACGATGAGCAGCGAACAGCCCGTCCCGTACCCGTTCCCGCGCCCGTCCGCCCTGGGCGTGCCCGCCGAGGTGCAGGACCTGCGCGACCAGCCGGTGATCCCCGTGGTGCTGCCGAGCGGCGACCGGGCGATGCTGGTGACGCGGTACGAGGACGTACGGTCCGTGCTGACGGACCCGAGGGTCAGCCGCAACCTCAACCGCCCGGACGCGGCCCGCATGACCTCGAACAACAAGATGTTCCAGGACGAGAGGATGGATCCGGACCCGCCGGAGCACACCCGGGTCCGGCGGCTGGTGATGAAGGCGTTCACGGCCACGATGGTGGAGAACCTGCGCCCCAAGGTGCAGGAGATCACCGATGAGCTCGTGACGAAGATGGAGAACGGGCCCTGCCCCGCGGACGTGTCGGAGGCCGTCGCGTTCCCGCTCTCCATCCGGGTCATCTGCGATCTGCTGGGGGTGCCGGCGGAGGATCAGGACCGCTTCCGCGGCTGGACCGACCGGTTCCTGTCCACCGGCAGGTACTCCGGGCCGGAGATCGGTGCGGCGATGGCCGAGATCGGCGCCTACATGGGGCAGCTGATCGAGACCAGACGGGCACACCCCGGTGACGACCTGATCAGCGCGCTGACCCAGGTCCACGAGGACGACGACACCCGCCTGAGCGAGTACGAGCTGCACTGGTGGTGCCGCCTGCTCCTGCTGGTCGGTTACGAGACCACGGCCGGCCAGATCGGCTACGTGGTGGCGAAGGTGCTGGCCCATCCCGACCAGCTCGCCCGGCTGCGCGCGGACCCGTCCCTGGTGCCGTCCGCCGTGGAGGAGGTGCTGCGCTGGAAGCTGCTGAACGGCTCGCTGTCGATGCTGCGCTACGTCACCGAGGACATCGAGCTGAGCGGGGTCACGGTGCCGAAGGGGACCAGCGTCATCCCGGCCGTCGAGTCGGCCAACTGGGACGAGAGCGTGTTCTCCTGCCCGCACGAGTTCGACGTCGCACGGGCCTCCAACCACCACCTGACCTTCAGCCTGGGGCCGCACTTCTGCATCGGCGCCTCGCTGGCCCGCCTGGAGCTTCAGATCGTCCTGGAGACGCTGCTGCGCAGGTTCCCCGGCCTGCGGCTGGCCGTCCCCGCGGACGAGCTGGGACGCAGCGAGGGCACGCTCATCGGCGGGCTGCTCCAGATCCCCGTGGAGTGGTGAGCATGCGCGTGACGGTGGACCGCGACACGTGCTGCGGCAGCGGTCTGTGCGTGGTCGCGGTGCCGCAGGTGTTCGGCCACGACGACGAGACCGTCGTCGTGGTGAACGACCCGGAGCCTCCGGCCGCGCTCGCGGACCTCGTCCGCGAGGCGGCCCGGCGCTGCCCGACAGGGACGATCCGGCTGCTCGACGACGAGTGAGCCGACGCCCGGCACGAGGAGGCCGCCGGCGGCCGATCCGCCGGCGGCCTCCTCGTGCCGGGCCCGTGCTCAGCCGGCCAGGAGTTTCGCCTCCACGTCCGGATCCAGTCCGACCGGCTCCTGGGCCGTGCGGGAGCCCTCCTGGGACCCCTTGGGCACCTCGCCCTCCACCTCGCGCAGCCAGGCCCAGGTGTCGGCCACGGTCTCCTCGACGGGGCGGCAGCGCAGCCCGGCGGCCACCGCCTTGGACACGTCGGTCCGGTGCAGCAACTCGTACATCTCGCCGGGCGGCAGCCACCCCGGCAGGCCGGTCCACGGCCGGACCCCCGCGGCCAGGATCGGCTCCGGGTCGATCCAGCGCAGCTCGGCGCCGGCGCCGGTGATCTCGGCGCAGGCGGTGAGGAAGTCCTCCATCGTGGCGTGATCCGGCGGGCACACCAGGTTGTAGGCGCCGTGCAGCCCCCGCCCGGCGGCGTCCAGGATCCAGGTGGCCAGGTCGCGGACGTCGACGTACTGCAGGGAGGCGGTCCTCGGCCCCGGCGCGAGCTGGGGGCCGCCGCGGGCGGCGCGGCGCAGCCACCACGGCACCCGCCCGGAGTTCTCCCGGGGGCCGAAGATCAGCCCCGGCCGCACGCGCAGCGCCCGGTCGCCGAGCGCCTGCTCCGCGGCCACCTCCCCGCCCGCCTTGGCGCCCCGGTAGTCGGTGGCGCCGTCGTCCGGTGAGCCGATCACCACCGGCCGCTCCTCGGTGAGCGGCGCCGGGACGGGAAAGTCGTAGATCCCGCGGGTGGAGACGTAGGTGTAGTGGCCGATGCGGCCGTCCAGCAGCCGCAGTGTGTCGCGGACCACCCGTGGCGGGCCGCTCCAGGTGTCCACCGCAAGGTCCCACTCGCCCCCCGCGAGGGACGCCATGCCCTCGGGCAGGTTCCGGTCGCCCTTGAGCACGCGCACGCCGGGCGGCGGCGCGTGCCGCCCCCGGTGGAACACCGTCACCTCCCAGCCTCTGGCCACCGCCGCCTCGGTCACGGCGCGGCCGACGAATTCCGTTCCGCCGAGCAGGAGAACGCGCATCTGATCCCTACCTCTCCGGGCGATCGAACCGGTTCATCCGTGGGAGCGGCCGACCCGCACCGCCCCGGACGGGCAGAGGCGCTCCGCGCGGAGCGCCTCGTCCCGCGCCTTCCCCGAGGGCTCCCCCTCCAGCACGACCACCAGGCCGTCCTCGTCCTGGTCGAAGACGCCGGGCGCGGTCAGCGCGCACAGGCCGGCGCCGACGCACACCCGCTGGTCCGCCTCGACACTCGTCTTCGCGCCCCTCTCCGTGCCCCTCTCCGGGGCCTCCCCCGCGCTCACCAGGTGACCGGCAGCGCGTCGATGCCCTGGATCGCGCCCGGCGGGCGGGCGGTCAGCTCCTCCGCGGGCACGGTCATGCGCAGCGTCGGGATCCGCTGCCACAACGCCGTCAGCGCGATCTGCAGCTCCAGCCGCGCGAGGTTCTGGCCCAGGCACTGGTGACGGCCGTAGCCGAAGGCGATGTGACCGCCGGCGTCGCGGCGGACGTCGAACGTGTCGGGGTCCTCGAAGATCTCCGCGTCCCGGTTGGCGAGCGAGCCGGGGACCAGAACGCCCTCCCCCTCCCTGATCACCACTCCGTCCATCTCGATGTCGGCGGTGGCGACCCGGAGGTTCGCGCTGTCGGCGATCGACTGGAAGCGCAGCAGCTCCTCCACGGCGGACTTGATCGCCTCGGGGTCGGCCCGGATCGCGGCGAGCTGGTCGGGGTTCTCCATCAGGGTGACCGCGCCAAGAGAGATCATGGCCGCGGTGGTCTCGTGTCCGGCGATGAGCAGCGACATGGCCGCCAGCGCGAGGTCGTCGTCGGGGATCCGGCCGGTGCCGGCCAGCCGTCCGATGAGGCCGGTGGCGTCCGGTCTCTTCTTGTACTCGGTGACCAGGTACTCGAAGTAGGCCAGCAGCTCGGCGCCCGCCTGACGGCCCTCCGCGGTGTCGAAGGTCCGTACCAGCCGGCGGATGGCGTCCTGGAAGAAGTCGCGATCCTCCCAGGGGGCGCCGAGCAGGCGGCAGATGACCCGGAAGGGCACGGGCAGGGCGAAGTCCCGGTACAGGTCGGCCGGCGGGCCGTGCTCCGTCATGTCGTCGAGGGCCTCGTGCACGATGCGCTCGATGTCGGCCCGCCGCTCGCCCACCTTCTTCAGCGTGAAGTCCGGCAGGAACATCCGCCGCTGGACGTCGTGCTCGGGCGGATCCATCCCGATCAGCGCCTGGCGCTTGCGCTCGGTCAGCAGCTTCACCTGTACCGAGATGACCGGGAAGCCCGGGCGCCTGCGGTCGGAGGACAGCCTCGGGTCCTTCAGCAGCGCCCGGGCCTGGTCGTATCTGGTCACCAGCCAGGCGAGCTGCCCGGCGTGGGTCGTCACCCGGCGTAGCGCCGGGCCCTGCCGCAACTCCGCGTACGCCGGGGGCGGGAGGTGAGGGCAGACGCGGGGCTGGGGGAAGGCGGGTGGTGCTGTCGTCATCGCTTCTCCTGCTCGTGTCCCGAACAACCGGCCGGCGGGCGCATCAGTGCCCCCCGGCCACATGGATCACCTGGCCGCTGACGTTCCCGTTGGCCTCCGACGCCAGGAACAGCACGGTGTTGGCGACGTCCGCGGGTGTCGACACCTTGCCGACGGGGCGGTCCTGGTTGAGCATCCGCTTGATCTGCGTGTCGTCGAGGCCGGCGAAGCTCGCCTGCCGCTCCTGCGGGAAGCGGCGCAGGAAGCCCCTGCTCACCGTGGCCCCGGGAGCCACCACGTTGACGAGGATCCCGTCGCCGGCCAGTTCGGTGGCCAGGGTGCGGCCGAGGCCGTGCAGCGCCATCTTGCTCGACACGAACGCCTCGTCGCCGGTGGCGCCGCGGGTGACGATGTTCGCCGAGATGAGGACGATGCGGCCCCATCCCTGGGGCCGCATGGCCGGCAGGGCGGCCTGCACGGTGTGGAAGGTGCCCTCGACGTCCGCGCGCAGCAGCGGCGACCACTCCTCGGGCGGGATGTCCTCGAAGGGCACGGGGGTCGTGCGGGTCCCCTCCTGCGCGGACGCGCTGAGCACCAGGACGTCGAGCCGTCCCCACTCGTCGATCACCGTGCCCACGGCGGAGCGGACGGCCGCCGGGTCGGTGAGGTCGTACTTCACCACCAGTGCCCGGCCGCCTCGATCGGCGATGGCGCGCGCCAGTTCCTCCGCGCGTCCGGCGTTGTTCCGGAAGGTCAGTGCGACGCGGGCGCCCTCCGCCGCGAACGCCTCGGCCATGGCGGCTCCGATGGATCCGCTGCCACCGGTGACCAGGACGACCTTGTCGACGAGTCCGAGTTCCATACTGGCTCCCTTCAGTGTGAGGCGTCGCGGCCGGGCGTCGATGCCGGCTTGGGTTCGGCCGGAACAGGTGATCCGCGAACAGCGTCAGTAACGGGTCCCGACGGTCGCGCTCTGGACCATCTGGAGCTGGTTGCCCTGCGTGTCGAAGGCGGTACCGGTACCCGACGCCCTCCACGAGGTGGCGGAGTCGAACCTGCCGCTCTGCTGCACGCGCACCTCGCCGATCCAGCTCCCGTCGTCGTCGGCGTACATGAAGTGGCGGAAGGTGAACTCGAAGCCCCTGGAGGTGAGGCGCCACGAGCCGAGGCTGAGATGGCCCGACCCGGTCGTCGACCCGAAGAAGATGCCGTCGGCGACGAAGGCGAACAGGGCCGCCTCCGGCGGCCTGTTCGGGGCCTGGAAGGTCACCTGTACCGCCCAGGTGCCGAGCAGCGGGATGAGCCGGTTGTCCTTCGCACCGCTGTCGGCGGCGGCGGCCGTCGTTCCCGCGAGCAGGCCGAGACCGGCCAGCGGGGCGAGGGCGCCGCCGCGGCTGAGCAGGCTACGGCGATTCAGATCTGTCCTCATGTGAACTCCTTCCGGGCTGTTGCGGGCTCTCCTTTATCCGGCAGGGTGCTCGAGCGGCGGTCCAATCTCGATCGGCCGCCGCCCGGCCGCCGCTCGGCCGTTGCCCGGTCACCGCTCGGCCGCTGCCTGCTCGGTCCTCGAGGCCGACCTGTGAACCTGGGCGCGCGGGCGCAGCCCGCCGCACTGACGGGCACCTCACAGAAGGGACGGCCCTGGCATGAACCTCGGTGTCAATCTCTCCTACCTCGACGCGGTCGAGGTCGCGCGGGAGGCCGAACGGCTCGGGTACGGCGTCGCGGTCGTCCCGGAGGGGTTCCGCGCGGACGGCGCGACCGTTCTCGGCGCCGTGGCCGCCGCGACCACGCGGATCGCCCTGGCCTCCGGCGTCTTCCAGATCCCCGGCCGCACGCCGGCGATGACCGCCCTGACCGCCTCGACGCTCGACCTCGTGTCCGGAGGCCGGTTCCGGCTGGGGCTCGGGGTGTCGAACCCGGACATCTCCGAGGGCTGGCACGGCGTACCGTTCCGGCGGCCGCTCGGCCGTACCCGGGAGTACGTGGAGATCGTGCGCCGCGCGCTCGCCCGCGAGCCGGTCACCCACGACGGCGCGCACTACCGGCTCCCGCCCGAGGGGTGCACGGCGACGCCGTTGCGGCTGTACAGCGAGCCCGTGGCCGAGCGCATCCCGATCTATCTCGCCGCCGTCGCGCCCGGCGGGCTGGAACTGGCCGGTGAGATCGCCGACGGCTGGCTGGGCGCGTTCTCCCCGCCGGACGAGCTGCCGAAGACCGTCGAGTCGCTGCGCGCCGGCAGGCTGCGCGCCGGGCTGCCGCTCGACGGGTTCGAGACGCTCTGCGGAATCCCCATGGCGCTGGGCGCCGACGTCGAGGCGGCCGCCGTGCCGATCCGCGGCTACCTGTCGCACTTCCTCGGCATGGGCGGCCGCAGCCGCAACGTCTACCTCTCCCTCTTCGAGCGGATGGGCTACGGCGGCGAGACCGGCGTCGTGCACGAGCGCATGGTCGCGGGCGACCCGCACGCCGCCGCCGCAGCGGTGCCGGCCGGCCTGGTGGACCGCATCTCGCTCCTCGGCACCCCGGACCGGATCGCCGGCCGGATGCGGGCGTACGCGGAGCAGGGCGTCACCACCCTGGTGATCTCCCCCTTCGGCGGCACGACGGCCGAGCGGATCCAGATCCTGCGGATCGCCGCGACGGCGCTCGACCGAGCCGGCCTCGCGGTCTGACCGCCGTGGACACCTCCGGAACGAGCCGCCGGGGGGCCGCGCTGCGCGGCCTGCGCAGACTGCGCGGCCTGCGCGGCAACCCCTGGGCGGTCATGATGACCACCTGCCTCGGATACTTCATCACGATCCTGAACTCCACCTCGGTCAGCATCGCCGTCCCGGAGATCCAGGCCGGCCTCGGCGCGAGTCTCAGCCAGGTGCTGTGGGTGGTCGGCGGCTACGTGCTGGCCCTCGCCGTGCTGACCGTCACCGCCGGCAGGCTCGGGGACGTCGCGGGCCCGCGGAACGTCTTCCTGGCGGGGATGGTGGTGTTC
Organism: Streptosporangium sp. NPDC023615; assembly: GCF_040640155.1. Taxonomy (NCBI): domain Bacteria; kingdom Bacillati; phylum Actinomycetota; class Actinomycetes; order Streptosporangiales; family Streptosporangiaceae; genus Streptosporangium; species Streptosporangium sp. NPDC023615. Next base: position 140,795 of record NZ_JBFABE010000009.1, on the reverse strand, counting down.
ACCGTCGCCTCGGCGCTGTGCGGGGCCGCCGGGTCGCCGTGGCAGCTCATCGCCGCCCGCCTGCTCCAGGGCGTCGGCGCGGCGTTGATCATTCCGCAGACGCTCACGATGATGACCCTCGTCTTCCCGCCGGAGCGGCGGGGGCGAGCCGCCATGGTGTGGGGTGTGACCGCCGGGCTCGCCGGCGTGGCGGGCCCGACGCTCGGCGGCCTGCTGGTCTCCACCGCCGGCTGGCGCTCGGTCTTCGCCGTGAACCTGCCCGTCGGCGCGCTGATCGTGGTGCTCACCCTGCTGGTGGTGCCGCCCGGGCACGACCGGCGGGCCAGGCGGCTGGACGCGACGGGCGCGGCCCTGGCCGGCGCCGGGCTGGGCGCGATCACCTTCGGCCTGCTGGAGGGCAGGCACTACGGCTGGGGCACCGTCGTGTCGTTCGTGACCGTACCCATGATCATCGGGATGGGGTTCCTGTTCCTGACCGGGTTCGTGGTCCGGCAGCACCGGGCGCGGGAACCGCTGGTGCCGACGAGGTTGTTCGCCGACCGGACGTTCACGCTGATGACCGCCTCCATGGCGATCGTCTCCATGTGCGTGATCACGCTTTCCCTGACCTTGACGCTCTACCTGCAGACGGTGCTCGGCATGCCTGCCGCGCAGGCCGGGCTCACGCTGGCGCCGTGGGCGCTGGGCATGACGTTCGGGTTTCCCGTCACGAGCCGCCTCGTCGACCGGTTCGGCGGCGAGCGGGTGCTGCTGGGCGGGCTCACCGTGTACGCCGCCGCCCTCGTGACCGTCGCGCTGCTCTGCAGGCCGGGTGCGGGCGGGCACCTGCTCGTGGTGCCGCTCGCGGTCGCCGGGCTGTCGCAGTCCGCGGCGTTCGGCCCGATCACCTCGCTGGCGATGCGGGACGTCGGCGCCGGCATGGCCGGGGCCGCCTCCGGGGTGTTCAACACGATCCGCCAGACCGGGACGCTGATCGGGGTCTCCGTGCTGGGCGCGGTGCTGCAGGCCCGGCTGGACGGCGGCATCGGGGAGGCCGCGGGTGAGACGGCCGGGTCGTTGCCCGACCGGTACCGCGGCCCGTTCGCCGAGGCCGTGGCCGGGGCGGCCGCCCGCGGCGAGGGAGCCGCGATCGTGGTGCCGCCCGGCGTGCCCGCCGGGACGGCCGAGCGGATGCGGGTGCTGGCCGAGGCGGCGTACGGGGCCGCGTTCGGCTCGGCGGTCAGGTTCACGTTGCTGGTCTGCGCCGCGAGCGTGGTGCTCGCGGCGCTGGGCTCCTACCTGAACGAGGGGGCCAGGACGGTCAGCCCGGAACCCGTCCCACGGCCAGATACAGATCGGTCCCCGTCGGCGTGATCCCGGCGAACTCCAGGCCGGCTCGCTCGAACAGGGCGGCGTAGTCCTGCTCGGTGCGCTCCCGGCCCCCCATGACCAGCAGCATGTGCAGGTCCATCGCCGGCACGAACTTGCCCTGCGGCGGGTCCTGCAGCAACGGGTCTGCGATGACGATCCGCGCCCCCGGCTTCGCCGAGGCCGCCACGTTGCGCAGGATCTGCTCGCAGTCGTCGTCCTCGTACATGTGCAGCGTCAGCTTGAACACGTACAGGTCGGCGCTGAAGGGCACCTCGCGGAAGTAGTCGCCGGTCACCAGCGCGCAACGGCCGGAGAACCGGCCGGAGCGCAGGTCGTCGTCGGCCACGGCCAGCGTGGCCTCGGTGTCGAACCAGACCCCGGACAGGTGCGGGGCGTGCTCCAGGATCGCGCGCAGCAACGTCCCCTCCCCCGCGCCCATGTCGGCGACGCTGCCGGCCCCCTCCAGGGGCAGCGCGCGCACCAGCCTCGGGTTCATCTGGTCCGACCAGGACGTCATCCCGCGGAACATCCGCGCCTGCGCCTCGGGGTGGTCCTTGAGGTAGCCGAAGAAGTCGGTGCCGAAGACGTCGGGGAACAGGCACTTGCCGGCGCGGACCGCGTCGGCGAGCCTGCCCCACATCACCCAGCCCCAGTCGGACGGGGTGAGCAGGGTGTGGATCAGGCCGCCGGGGGCGTCCCTGCGCATCGTGCGGGACATGTCCGTGTGCCTGTACGCCTCCGGGGTCACCTGCTCGAAGATGCCGTACGCGGTGAGCGCGCGCAGCAGGCGGGCCAGTGCCTTCGGCTCCGCCTCGACCCGCGCGGCGATCTCGGCCACCGGTGTGGGCCCTTCGCCGACCGCGTCGGCCAGGCCCAGTTCCGCCGCCGCCCGCACGATCGCCGCGTCGTGCACCGAGTTGGACAGGCGGCGAACCTTTTCCGCGGGAGACGGTTCCGCTGTGCTGGTCATTTCCGTTTCCTCTCACCACCTGGCGGACGATGTGTCGGCCTCATCGTGTGCTCGGCCGCTCGAACACCGAGCGAAACCAGGACGAGAGTCCAGCGCCGCTTGCGGGTGGCTTGAGCCACCGCGTCCATCGTCGTGGTTGACGACGTACCGGAGAGCAGGAGACCGCCGATGACCCTCAAGTTCCCGTTCGAGTGGCCGCCCGGGGCACGACTGCCGGAGGAACTCGTCACGCTCCGGGATGAGCCGGTGGTGCGGGCCGTCATGCCGAGCGGCGACCCGGTCTGGCTGGTGACGCGCTACGCGGACGTCCGGGCGGTGCTGTCGGACCGGCGCCTGAGCCGCAACAGGGAGCGCCCCGGCGCGCCGCGCATGACCGCGGCGGCGAGAACCAAGGTGTTCCAGAACCCGAAGATCGACCGGGATCCGCCCGAGCACACCCGCATGCGCCGGCTGATGACCAAGGCGTTCACCCCGGCGCGGATCGAGCGGCTGGAGCCCTACGTCAAGGAGGTGGTGACGGAGCTGCTGGACCGGTGGCGCGAGCCTCCGGTGGACCTCGTCGCCGAGTTCGCGCTGCCGCTGACGTTACGCGTCATCTGCCGCCTGCTCGGTGTCCCGGTGGCCGACCAGGAGCGCTTCCGCACCGGGGTGGGCGAGGCGTGGCAGTACATCGGCGAGCTGATCGAGGTCAAGCGGGCTAACCCGGGCGACGACCTGGTCAGCGAGCTGATCGGCGTGCACGACGACCAGGACGGGCGGCTGAGCACGCACGAGCTGCACGTCTGGTGCACCGTGCTGCTGATGGCCGGGCACGAGACGACCGCGGCGCAGATCGGCAGCGGGACGGTGCTCCTGATGCGGCACCCCGACCAGCTCGCCCTGCTGCGCTCGGAACCGGAGCGGATCCCCGACGCGGTGGAGGAGTTGCTCCGCTTCCAGGTGGCCGGCCACTCGCTGTCGATGCTGCGCTACGTCACGGAGGACATCGAGGTCGGCGGCGTCACCATACCGGCCGGCTCCGGCGTGGTGCCGGTGCTGGAGTCCGCCAACCTCGACGAATCGGTCTTCCCCGACCCGCTGCGCCTCGACATCACCAGGGACGCGCGGGACCAGATCGCCTTCAGCTCCGGTCCGCACTACTGCCTGGGCGCGGCGCTGGCCAGGCTCGAGCTGCGAACCGCGTTCGCCGCGCTGATCGAGCGGTTTCCCGCCCTGCGGCTCGCGGTCGACGTCAGCGAGCTCAGGCACCACGACAACCCCTTCGAACTCGGCTTCGCCGAAGTTCCCGTCACGTGGTAACCACCGGAGGAGAAATGCGAGACGGCTACTACCTTTCGAGCTACCTGACACCCCCGGGGCTGCACCGGCTGGCGATGGTGTCCTACCGGCACGACAACAACATCTCGCTGTGGCACAGGCGGGGATCGGAGATCCGGCTCCTCGGTCACTGGGAGTTCGAGCGGTTGAGCGGCCTGAAGCACCACCGGACGCCGTTCCTGACCATGGAGGACCTGCGCTCGTTCGTGAACGGCCTGCTCGCCGGCTTCGGACTGTCGCTCGACGACATGACCGAGGTGTGGGGCACTCCGGGCCTGGCCACCACGAACGACTACCACTTCGTCGAGGAGTACCCGGAGCTCTCCTTCCACAGCATCGCGCACCTCTACAGCGCGATGCTGCTGGACGGCGAGACGTTCTTCGAGGGCGACATCCTGGGGCTCGCCGTGGACGGCGGGCCCGACCGCCTGCTCGACCAGCGGTACAAGCGCTACTGGTTCACCGGCGCGGTCAGCCGCCGCGGCGTCGTCGAGACCTTCCCCGTCGCCTCGCCCGGCCTGCTCTACAGCACCGCCAAGGACCGGTTCAAGATGCGCGAGGGCACGCTGATGGCGCTCGCGACGGCCACCAGGGCGGCCGGGCGGTGCGACCGCGAGAGCATCCTCCGCACGTACGACTTCACCGGCCTGGCGGCTCTGGAGGGGGCGCCGCTGGCGTTCGAGGAGATCGCGGCCCAGGTCCGGGAGACGGCGGGCACCGACCCGGACTTCACCGAGGAGGAGAGCTTCGTCAGTGCCGTCATGAAGGAGATCCAGGCGATCTCTGTGATGGCCATGGAGCGCAACATCGAGACCGCGCTGGAGCGCTACGACCTCGACCCGGCCCAGACGCACCTCGCGCTGGCGGGAGGGTACGCGCTGAACTGCCCGACCAACAGCCACCTCATGGCCAAGTACGGCTTCCGCGGCTTACTCGCCCCGCCGTGCGTGGACGACGGCGGGCAGGCGATCGGCATCGGCCTGGCCGCCTTCCACAAGAAGACCGGCGGCGAGCGGTTCACCTTCCGTTTCCCCGGCGCCTATCTCGGGCGCCAGGACGACGACCTCGACGGCGCCCTGGCGGAGTTCGGCGAGTACGTGGCCGACGTCTCCGACCTCGACCACGACCGGGCGGTGCGGGACATCCTCGCCGAGCCCATCGCCTGGTTCCACGGCCGCTCGGAGATCGGGCCCCGGGCACTGGGCAACCGCAGCCTGCTCGGCGACCCGACGTCGCGGGAGGCCAAGGACGCGCTCAACAGGTTCAAGCTGCGTGAGTGGTGGCGGCCGGTCGCGCCCGTGGTGCTGGAGGACCAGCTCGAGGAGTGGTTCGAGGACAGCAGGCCCTCACCGTACATGCTGGAGACCTTCACGATCCGGGAGAAGCGCCGCGGCCAGATCCAGGCGGTCGCGCACCTCGACTACTCCGCCCGGGTGCAGTCGCTCAACGCCGGCCAGAACCCGGCGCTGCACGCCCTGCTGACCGCCTTCCACCGGTACACCGGCGTGCCGATGCTCTGCAACACCTCGCTGAACGACAAGGGCGAGCCGATCATCGACACCATCCGCGAGACGATCAATTTCTGCCTGCGCAGGAGGATCGGCGTCGCGTACCTCAACGGCCGCAGGGTGGCCTTCCACAACTTCGACTCCTACCCGGCGAAGGGGCCCTACCCGCGCATGCGCCTGCCCTTCACCTCGATCCCGGCGAGCCGGGCCGAGGCCGTGCACGCCGAGCTGAACCCCTACCGCCTGCCCGACCTGTACCTGCACGTGCTGTACCTCGACCTCGCCCTGAGCGGGAAGTTCGACCTGCGTACCGAGGAGGGCGCGGCGGAGGCGTTCAAGGCGGTGAACAGCCGCCTGCGCGCCGATCCCTCGCTGTGGCGGGCCGCCGAGCGCAGCATGCGCCGCGCGGAGCACCGGTTCACCACGTTCGGTCCGGACGCGCTGCTCAACCTGGAACTGGGCGCCGTCCGCCAGATCACCGGCGCGTGAGCGATCCGGTGACCCGGCGGTGTCAGTGACGGACGAGGGAGGGACGTAGCTCGGCCAGCGCGGCGGCCACCTCGGCCGGGGCGGGCCGGCCGAGCATCTCCTCCCGCAGCTCTCCGGCGGCCCGGCGGGGCCCGGGGGCCTCCAGCAGCCTTTCCACCTCCTCCCGCACCGCCGCCGGCGTCAGCTCGGCCAGGCTGAGCACCGACGCCGCGTCACCGGCCGCGACCCGCCCGGTGTGGCCGGCGTGGTCCGGCAACTGCGGCACCAGCAACATGGGCAGGCCGTGGGCGAGCGCGGTGAGGATGCCGCCGGCGCCACCGTGCCCGACGAAGGCGTCGCAGTCGCGCAGCACGTCCCTCAGCGGGGTGTCGACCACGACGCGCACGTTCTCCGGCAGCTCGGCGAGCAGGTCGCGCTGCGCGGCGGAGACGGCGAGGACCACGTCCGTGCCCGTGCCCGCGAGGGCGGCGGCGATCCGGCCGGCGATGAAGCGGGAGGGGTCCACCTTGGCGATGGTGTGGCCCCAGCTCACGCACACGCGAGGGCGGCCGCGCGGGCCGGGCGGTCGCCAGGGAGAGGTCTCCGGGCCGTTGTAGGGGACGTGACGCATCGGCAGCGTCCGCTGGGCACCGGGTAGCTGCACGCTCGCCGGCACCGGGTCCACGGTCACCGCGCCGAAGGGGTCCACCGGCCCGGCGCCGAACCGGTCCGCCAGGGGCGCCAGCGCGTCCGGCAGCACGCCGCGGGCCCGCTGCAGCAGGTCGAAGCCGTAGAGCTGGCGCACGGCCGGGACCCCGGTGACCGCGGCGGCGATCGGGCCGGCCAGGGTCACCTGGTCGTACACCACGAGATCGGCCCGCCAGTCCGTGATCAGGCGGATCAGGCCGGCGGTCATGGACTCCGCGTGCGCCGTCAGCATCCGCAGGACCCGCGGCCCCCTCCCGTCCCGCCTGGGCGCGGGCCCGGCGGCACCGGGCAGGGGCAGCAGGTACTCCCGCACCATGCCGGCCGTGTCGACGTCCGTCCCCACGACCGCCGCCGGGAGGTCGGCTCGCAGGACGTCGCGGGTCAGGGCGGGCTCGCTGGCGAAGAGCACCTCGTGCCCGGCGGCCCGGCAGGCCCGGGCCAGGGGGACCAGCGCGTACAGGTGCGAGGGCCAGGCCCAGGTCGTGAACACCACCCGCATGGGGCATCTCCTCCTTGACGGTTCGCGGGCGCGCCCGCGGCCGTTCGCCGGGGCGCCTTCCCGCATCGACGATGGCACCGCGTCCTGGAGAGCCGCTGGAGCGCGGCACCGTCGCGCGTCGAGCGGGCGCGGTCATGGTGGCGGGGTGAGCGAACCACGTATCGCCCTGATCACCGGGGCCAACCGGGGGCTGGGTCGTGCGACCGCCGCCGAGCTGCACCGCCGGGGTCTCCGTGTCATCGTGACCGCGAGGGACGCGGACGCCGCCGCGGAGGCGGCCGCGCGGATCGGCCCGGACGTCCGCTCCCATCCGCTCGACGTCACCGACGACGAGGGCGTCCGGCGGGCGGCGGCCCGGCTGGGGCCCGTGGACGTGCTCGTGTGCAACGCGGGCGTGCTGCTCGACACCGGCGACGACCCGTTGTCGGTGCCGCTGGAACGAGTGGAGCGCACGCTGGCGGTCAACCTCCTGGGCGGGTGGCGGGTGGCCCAGGCGTTCGTGCCGGCCATGGTCTCCCGGGGCTGGGGACGGGTGGTCTTCGTCTCCAGCGGCACCGGGTCGTTCAGCGTCGGGCTGTGGACGGGGGCGCCTTCCTACTCGGTGTCGAAGACCGCCGTCAACGGGCTGACCACCATGCTGGCCACCTGCACCAGGGGGACCGGCGTCCTGGTCAACGCCGTCAACCCCGGACAGACGAGGACCAGGATGGTGCCCACGGCCGGCCGGACCCCGGAGGAGGCCGCCGTCGGCGTCGCCGACGCGGCCACCCTCCCCGACGACGGGCCGACGGGCGTGTTCCTCCGCGGTGACCAGCAGATCGGCTGGTGACGGTTGGAGCTGACCTCGAGCATCCCTCCACTGCCCGCGACGACCATCGAGGCAGCCTTTCGAACTCATTCGCAGGAGGCGAGAACGTGCACAGGACCCTGATCGTCGCCAAGCTGAGGAGCGCCGGCAACACGCGGCCGATCGCCGAGACGTTCGGCGAGTCGGACGCCTCGGAGCTGCCCCGCATGGTGGGTGTGAACCGGCGGACCCTCTTCCACTTCCACGACCTCTACTTCCATCTCGTCGAGGCGGACGAGGACATCTCCCCCAACCTGTACAAGGCGCGCAGCCACCCGCTCTACGAGGACGTCAACGCGCGGCTGGCCGAACTGGTCGCGCCGTACGACCCGAACTGGAAGGAGCCGAAGGACGCGATGGCCACCCCGTTCTACGTGTGGACCTCTGACGAGGGGAGGGTCCGGTGACCACCGAGACGACCGGCGCGAGCGCGGCCGGGACCGGCAGGCCCGCCGTGATGAAGGCCTCGGACGTGGCGCCCAATCGCCGCCGTGGCGGGGACATCCGGGTCACGCTCAGCCCGAGGACGGTGAGCTGCACCTCCGGGTTCGGCGGCGTGCTGTACCTCGGGAGCGGCGAGTTCGTCGCCGAGCACTACCACCCGTACTCGGAGGAGTTCCTGCACGTGATCGCCGGCGAGCTGGAGATGAGCCTGGACGGGGAGCCGGTCCCGCTCTCACCGGGCGACTCCCTGCTGGTGCCGATCAACGTGCGTCACCGCCTCGTGAACGTCGGGAAGGACACGGCGCACGTGGTCTTCCACCTCTCGCCCCTGGCTCCTCGTCCCGAGCTCGGGCACGTCGACACCGAGCGGCTGCCGGCGCCCCAGGAGCCCGGCCCGCAGGTCGGGGGGCCGAGTTGAGCCGGGAGGCGGTGGTCACCGGTATCGGTGCGGTCGTGCCCGGCGGCATCGGGCGGGAGGCGTTCTGGCGCCTGCTCACCGAGGGGCGCACCGCCACCCGGCGGATCTCGCTGTTCGACCCGACCGGGTTCCGCTCGCAGATCGCGGCCGAGGTGGACTTCGATCCCAGGGCCGCGGGGCTGTCGGCGCAGCAGATCCGGCGCATGGACCGGGCCGCCCAGTTCGCCATGGTCAGCACCAGGGAGGCGGTCGCCGACAGCGGCCTGGACCTGGGGGGCCTCGAGCCGGACCGGATCGGCGTCTCGATCGGCAGCGCCGTGGGCTGCACGATGGGCCTGGAGGAGGAGTACACGGTACTGACCGACGAGGGCCGCCGCTGGCTGGCGGACCACACCTACGGGGTGCCGCACCTGTACGGATACATGGTGCCCAGCACGCTGGCCGTCGAGGTGGCGTGGGAGGCGGGCGCGGAGGGCCCGACGGCGCTGATCTCGACCGGTTGCACGTCGGGGCTCGACGCGGTCGGCCACGGGGCCGTGCTCATCCAGGAGAACGCGGCGGACGTCGTGATCGCGGGGGCGACGGACGCGCCCCTGTCCCCCATCACCTCCGCGTGCTTCGACGCCATCCGGGCCACCTCGCCGAACAACGACGACCCCGAGCACGCCTCGCGGCCGTTCGACGCGACCCGGGACGGCTTCGTGCTCGGCGAAGGCGCCGCCGTGATGGTGCTGGAGGAGGCCGGGGCCGCGCGGCGCCGCGGCGCGCGGGTGTACGCCCGCGTCGCCGGCTTCGCCAGCCGCAGCAACGCCTTCCACATGACCGGTCTCAAGCCCGACGGGCGCGAGATGGCCGAAGCGATCCGGGTGGCGATGAACGAGGCCAGGATCGACCCGGCGGACGTCGACTACGTCAACGCGCATGGCTCGGGCACCCGGCAGAACGACCGGCACGAGACGGCGGCGTTCAAGCGCAGCCTGGGCCGGCGCGCCTACGAGGTCCCGGTGAGCTCGATCAAGTCGATGGTCGGTCACTCACTCGGCGCGATCGGTTCCATCGAGGTCGCGGCGTGCGCGCTGGCACTGGAACGGCAGGTCGTGCCGCCGACGGCCAATCTGCGGCACCGTGATCCGGAATGTGATCTCGACTATGTGCCGATCACGGCCCGCGACCATGAAATGGACGTCGTGCTCAGTGTCGGCAGCGGTTTCGGCGGGTTCCAGAGTGCCATGGTGCTCACCCGTCCCGCATAGCGATTGTCCGCACCGGCTCCGCACCCGGGAACCCGGCACCCCTGATTGGCCGGGAAACGAATCCGTCAATACCGCCGAGGGTAAGACTCGTAAAACCAGGGGTGCCCCTATCCGCTTCGCGGCGGGGCCTTCTCCCGCAGGTGCGGAGTCTTCGCAGGTCACAATGAAAAGTATAGGAGAATCAGGCGAGTTGATCAAATATTGGACCACGGGCCAGGCCGTGGAGCCCTAGGGGAGAGTTCAGGGTTTTCTCCGATGTTCGTTTCCGAAATCGAGTAATACGGTTATCGAGAACCGCCATACCCTGCGGCCCAGTGATCTTCGAGTGATTTTCGAGCTCTCATAACACGCATCTGCTAACTTCCTTAAGAGAGATCGTTCATTGCGTGGCCGAAGGCGACGCCGGGGTGAGTTGCGATGGCGCCATAGGCCACATTCCCGGGCAAGTGAATGCATGGGGAACGACGTCAGGACAGCCTGCGCGGGCGTGACCCAATGGATGCAGGGGGCGGTGCGTGTGGTGGAGATCAATCTTCTCGGACCGATGGAGGTACTCAGTCACGGTTCCATCTTGACGCCGTCGGCCCCCAAGCTGCGCACCGTGCTCAGCTTGCTGGCCGTGCAGACGGGCGTCATCGTCCGAACCGACAAGATCATTGAGGAGCTTTGGGAGGACAACCCGCCGACGAGCGTCACCACGACGCTCCAGACCTACATCTACCAGTTGAGAAAGCTGCTGCGGCTGGGGGCGCCACCGGATACGGACAGAGCCGGCGACACTCCGGCCGACGCCGTATTGCGTACGTCCCCCTACGGGTACGCGCTGTTCCTCGACCCCGGCATGCTCGACACCACGCGCTTCGAGCGGCTGTCCGACCAGGGCAGGCGGGAGCTGGAGGCGGGCGACGTGAACGCCGCCGCCGAGACCCTCTCCCGTGCCCTGCGGCTCTGGCGCGGGCCCGCGCTGGTCGACGTCAGCCACGGGCCGGTGCTGCGGGCGGAGGCCCTGCGGTTCGAGGAGATCAACAGGAACACGCTCGAACGCCGCATCGAGGCGGACCTGTACCTGGGGCGACATCATGGGCTGCTCGGCGAGCTCACGCGATTGGCTGCCGAGCAGCTCACGCATGAAGGGTTCCAGGCCAAACTGATGCTGGCACTGCACCGCGCGGGCCGGCGCTCCGAGGCACTCCAGATCTACCAGCGCACCCGCAGCGTTCTGGCCAGAGAACTGGGCCTCGATCCGTCCGGCGAACTGGAGCAACTGCACCGCGCCGTGCTGGCGGCCGACGAGAGCCTCGCCCTGCCGCGGCCCCGGTCACCGGTCCGGCTGAGCCACACCCGGCCGCCACGTCAGCTCCCCCCTCAGCGAACCGCGCTCGTGGGCCGGCAGTCGCAGGTCCGCGCCGCGCTCGCGGCCATGTCCGCCCGGCAGGTCCACGCACCGCCGGTGGTCGTCATCACCGGTCCGCCCGGCGCGGGCAAGTCCGCGCTGTGCGCCGACGTCGGCCATCGGATCAACACCCCCTACCCCGACGGCCAGCTCTTCGTGCGCCTGCTGGACGCCCAGGGCCGCCCGGCCGACCCCCACAACATCCTCGCCGAGTTCCTGCGCGCCCTGGACGTGCCCGAGGACCGCATCCCGGCCACGCTGAGCGAGCGCTCCCGGCTCTTCCGCACCTGGACCGCGGACCGGCACATCCTGGTGATCCTCGACGACCTGGTCCAGATCGACCAGCTCCTCCCGCTGGTGCCCGCCAGCCCGGACTGCGCCGTCCTGGTCACCGCCCGCAGGCAGCTCTCCGCCCCCGTGGTCACGGCGGCCGTCGAGGTGGGCCCGCTGGACGTCGACGAGGGGCTGCGGCTGCTGACCAACGTGCTCGGCAAGCAGCGCATCGCCCGGGAGGAGGCGGCCGCCCGCGAGCTCGTCCACCTGTGCGACGGCCTCCCCGCCGCGCTGCAGGCGGCCGCCGCGCTGCTCCAGCTCAGGCTGCACTGGCCGCTCAGCAAGCTGGTCAGGGGGAACGGCGCGATGGACGTGCACAACATCCCCAACCATCACGAACTGTTCCTCTATCCCAGCGTGGAGCTGAGCTACCGGCTCGCCCCGCCCAACGTGCAGCGCGCCTTCCGCAAACTCGTCCGGCTGGACGTCTCCGCGTTCACGCCGCGCCTGGCCGCGCGCCTGCTGCAGATCTCCGAGTTCCACACGGAGTCGCTGCTGGACGAGCTCGTGGAGTTCAGGCTCATGGTGGCCAAGCCCGGGGGGGAAGCGGACCTGCTTCAGTACCGCTTCCTGCCCAGCGTACGGGCGGCCGGCCGGCGACTGCTCGCCGGCGCCGGTGACGTCGTCCACGGATCGCCCTACCAGGCGGTCCGCGCCGGAGTCACACCGGTATCGTCCTGATCCGGTGCGTGCTGGTCGGCTTCCGCCGGGTTCACGTCTTACGAGGTGCCGCAGAGACCGTGCCGCGGCCGCCGTGCGGTACCCCGTCAGGAGAGATCCCCTGAGCCAGCAGCGACGTGGTGTGCGTGCCCTCGCGGAAGGCGGGGTCGGCCAGCACTGCCCGGAGCAGCCCTTTGGTCGTGCGGATGCCGCGGCCCTCGATGCGGAACTCCGCCAGCGCCCGTTCCATCCTGGCGATCGCCTGGTCGCGGTCCGGCGCCCAGGCGATCACCTTGGCCAGCAGCGAGTCGTAGTCGGGCGGCACCAGGTAGCCCGAGTAGGCATGGGTGTCCACGCGCAGGAACGGGCCGCCCGGCGGCACGAACTCCGTCAGCTCGCCCGCGCTCGGCGCGAAGTCGCGAGCCGGGTCCTCGGCGTTGATCCGGCATTCGACGGCCACGCCGCGCGGGCGGATCTCCTCCTGGGTGAAGGACAGCGGCCGGCCGGCGGCGACGCAGAGCTGCTCGCGCACGATGTCGATGCCCGTCACCGCTTCCGTCACCGGGTGCTCCACCTGAATGCGCGAGTTCACCTCGATGAACGCGAACTCCTCGCCGACCACCAGGAACTCGAACGTCCCCGCGCCGGTGAGACCCACCGCCTTCGCACCGGCGACCGCCGCCTCGGCGAGCCGGTCGGCGAGCGCCGGCGACACACCGGGGGCGGGCGTCTCCTCGATCAGCTTCTGGTGCCGCCGCTGCACCGAGCAGTCCCGGTTGCCGAGCGCCACGACCGTGCCGTGCTCGTCGGCGAGCACCTGGACCTCGACGTGCTTGGCCCGCTCCATCAACCGTTCGAGGTAGACCCTGCCGTCGCCGAACACCGCCCGGGCGGCCGCGCTGGTGGCGCGGAACGTGGCCGCCAGGTCCTCCGTCCGGGCCACCACCGCCATGCCGCGCCCGCCACCGCCCGCCACCGCCTTGATGATCAGCGGGAAGCCGATCCGCTGCCCGGCGTCGAGCACGTCGGCCGCGGTGCTCACCGGCTCCGGCGTGCCGGGCAGCACCGGAAGGCCGGCGGCCGCCATCATGCTCCTGGCCAGCGCCTTGTCCCCGAGCTTGGCCATGACCTCGGGCCGGGCACCGACGAAGACGAGGCCGTTGCCCGCGCAGATCTCCGCGAAGTCGGGGTCCTCGGACAGGAACCCGTACCCGGGGTGCACGGCCTGCGCGCCGGTGCGCAGCGCGGCCTCGATGATCGCCGGCGGGTAGAGGTAGCTGCGTTTCGCCGGACCGGGACCGATCTGCGTCGCGACGTCCGCGACCCGCACGGCGGCCGAGTCGCGGTCCACCGACGAATGGACCACGACGGTCCGGATGCCCATCTCACGGCAGGTCCGTACGATCCGCAGCGCGATCTCGCCGCGGTTGGCGACCAGCACGGTGTCGAACGGCGGCGACGGCCGATGCGTGTTCCCGGTCATTCGCCGACTTCCTGGTCGATCACGATCAGAGGCTGGTCGTACTCGACACCCTCGGCGTCGTCGACGAGGATCTGCGCCACCCGGCCACCGACGTCCACGACGACCGGGTTCATCAGCTTCATCGCCTCGACGATGGCCACCTGCTGGTCCGGCTCGACGATGTCGCCGACCTCCACGAACGGCTTCGTGCCCGGCTCGGGCTGCCGGTAGAAGGTGCCCACCAGCTCGGCCCGCACCACGTGACCCGTCGTCTCCGGGGTCGTCTCCTCGGCGGGCGGCGGCATCGTGGACGATTCCGCGGGCGGCGGCCATTCGACCTCGATGCTCGCGCCGCCCAGCCGTACGCGTACCCTGCTCGGCGGCCGCGGCGCCGCCTGGACGGCGTCGGACAGTCCTCGGCAGAGGATCGCCACCGCGTCCCGCGCGCCCAGTTCGGCCAGCGCCCCGTCCCACACGCTCGACCGCTGCGCGTCCGTCATATGGTCACCCTCTTCCTGTAGGTGCCGAACCAGCGAAGCCGCCGCCGCCGGGTCTCCCGCAGCGCGGCGCCGTCCTGCTCGCGCAACTCCCTGAGCGCGCACACCACCGCGTCGTGCACCAGCCTGCTCGCCGCGGCCGGGGCCTGGTGGGCACCGCCCGCCGGCTCCGGCACCACCCCGTCCACGATGCCGTTCGAGAGCAGCGTCGACGCGTCGACGCCGAGCGCGGCGGCCGCCGCGGGAGCGGCCTCCCCGTTGCGCCAGAGGATCGCCGCGCAGCCCTCCGGGCTGATCACCGAGAAGATCGCGTTCTCGCACAGCAGCAGGCGGTCGGCCACCGCGAGGGCCAGCGCCCCGCCGCTGCCCCCCTCCCCCGTGATCACGCTGACCACGGGGACGTCGAGGGAGCCCATCACCCGCAGGCAATCGGCGATCGCGTGCGCCTGGCCGTGCCGCTCGGCCTCCAGTCCGGGATGGGCTCCGGGGGTGTCGATGAGCGTGACCACAGGCACCCGTAGCTTCCCGGCCAGCCGCATCAGGCGCACCGCCTTGCGGTAGCCCGCGGGCGACGGCATGCCGAAGTCGCGCCGCACCAGTTCCTGGGTGGTGTGGCCCTTCTGGTGGCCGATCAGCATCACCGGCAGGCCGTCCAGGTCGGCCAGTCCGCCCACCATGGCGGGGCAGTCGGCGCCGGCCCGGTCGCCGCGCAGCTCGACGAACTCCCCGTCCCAGGCGGCGACGTGGTCGAGCGTGGTCGGCCGGCCCGGCTCGCGGGCCAGCCCGACCACCTGCGCCACCGGCCGCTCGGGCAGCAGCTCCGGGTAGCGGATCACCGGATCGGTCACCGCCGGGTTCCAGCCCGGGTCGGGCGGCGCCCCCAGGGTGAGCAGCGACTGCAGGGCCTGCGGCAGTTCCCCGCGTGGCACGACTCCGTCGAGCAAGCCGTGCTCGAGCAGGAACTCGGCGGTCTGGAAGCCCTCCGGCAGCCGCTGCCGGATGGTCTGCTCGATCACCCGCGGCCCCGCGAACCCCATCCTGGCGCCGGGTTCGGCGAGGATCACGTCCGAGAGCGTCGCGTAGGACGCGGCCACCCCGCCGTAGGTGGGGTCGGTCACCAGAGTGACCGTCAGCAGGCCCGCCTCGTCGAGGGCCGTCATCGCGTTGCTCGTCCTGGCCATCTGCAGGAGGGCGAAGACGCCCTCCTGCATGCGCGCGCCGCCCGACGCCGTGACGATCAGCAGCGGCAGCCGGTGCTTCAGCGCCTCCTCGGCCGCGGTCACGATCGCCTCGCCCTCGGCGACGCCCATGCTCCCGCCGAGGAAGCGGAAGTCCATGACGGCCACCACCACGCCGCGGCCGCGCACGGCGCCGCTCACCACCCGGACCGCGCAGTCCATCTCGGTACGCGAGCGGGCCGTGTCCAGCCGGTCGGTGTACGGGAGGAGATCCTCGAAGCCGAGCGGGTCGCGCACCGACAGGGCGGGCTCGACCGGCGTACCGGTGCCCGGGTCGAGCAGCCGCCCCAGCCGCTGCTCCGCGGTCAGTTGCGCGTGGCGGCCGCAGTCGGGGCACACCATGGACAGGCGATCGAAACGCTTGCGGTAGACGAGCATCCCGCAGCCTGCGCAGGACAGCCAGTCCGACAGATCCATCGTGGTCTTCATGATCCCAATCGGAACGGGTTTCACGAGTCGGTCTCCCGGCTAGTACGACGCTGTTATCTGATAGACGGCGAACGGCCGGCGCATCGTGCCGTCCCGGAAGGGACGCAGCGGCGCCGTCTGCCGCTTGTGGTCCGGCCCCTGCTCCCACTGCTCGAAGTCCGCCAGGCTGCGCCAGGTGCTCACCACCACGAAGTCGCCGCGATCGGTGACCGACTGCAGCAACTCGTTGGACAGCAGGCCGGGCACCCCGGCCAGCCGGGTGCTCGCCTCGTGATAGGCCGTCTCGATGCCGGCGACGTCGGTCGTGGCGTGGTAGAGAAGCACCCGCACGCCGTGGTCCGTCATCGCGCCGCCTCCCACGCCTCGTGCGTGGCCGCCTCCGCGGGCACGGAGCCGGTCGCCCCTCGCACGTGCGCGACGATGTGCATCGTGATCATGGACCCGCCCGAGCGGTAGGGGTGGAGCTTCTCGCGGTGCTCCAGGTGCCGTTCGCTGGTCTCGAACTCGCGGAAGCGCGGCTCGTCCAACCAGTCGCTCATGATGTGGTAGATCCCCTTCTCCTCGCCGTCGCGGGCGAGCCACTGGCCGAGGTTGGCCGGATGGGTGGTGACGGAGTCGCCGACCTCCAGCCACACCCGCTCGAACTCGCGCTCCATACCCGGCTTGATCCGCAGGCGGAGCACGACGCGGAACGAGGCCTCGCCCATCAGATCCCCCCGTCCACCGACACGACGGAGCCGGTGACGTACCGGGACAGGTCGCCGGCCAGCCACAACACGGCACCCGCGACCTCCGCCGGGGTGCCCAGACGGCCCAGGCAGGTCTTGCCGGAGTACCGCTCGATCATCTGCGCGCGCTGCTCCTCCGGCATCTTGTCGAACGCCTCGGTGTGGATCACGCCGAGGGCCAGCACGTTGAACCGGATGCCCTGCGGGCCCAGTTCCCTCGCCAGGGTCCGGAACAGGCCGTGAAGTGCGGCCTTGGTGGCGGTGTAGTGGGCCCTCAGAGGGATGCCGACCTCGATCGACTTCGAGCTGACGCCGATGACCGAGGAGCCCTCGGCCAGCAGGGGAAGCGCGTGCTGGATCGTCAGGTGCACGGCGGTGAGGTTGGTGTCGATGACGCGCTGCCACTCGGCGAGGTCGAGCTTCGCGTAGGGGACGTGGCTGATCGCGGCGGCGTTGTTCACCACCAGGTCCAGCCGGCCGTCGAACCGCTCGCCGCACTGCTCGAGCAGGGTGGCGATCTGCGCGGGATCGGTGAGGTCGGCGCGCAGGACCGCGTGGCGGCCACCGATCCGCTTCAGTTCGTGCTCGAGGGAGACGGCGTTCTCGCCCTCCTGCCGGTAACAGGTGATCACATCCACGCCCGCCTCCGCGAGCGCGAGCACGATGCCGCGGCCTATCCCGCGGGTACCTCCGGTGACGAGAGCCCGCTTACCGCTCAGACCTAGATCCATGATGTTCCTTCCCTTCACTTCTTGAGTACGAGCGCGGCGGTGAACCCGCCGTGCCCGTGAGCCAGTACGAGCGCGGTCCGCAGCACCCCGTCGCGGGGCTGGCCGAGGACGAGGTCGATGTCGCATCCCGGCGCGAGCCGGGAGGAGCCGGCGGTGGCCGGGATGATGCCGTCGCGCAGCGCCAGGAGCGACGTCGCCACGTCGAGGGCGGCACCGCCGCCGTAGAGCCGGCCGGTCAGCGTCTTGGGCGCGGTGACCGGGACACCCCGCGGGCCGAACACCGTGGTGATGGCCCGCGCCTCGGCGAGGTCGCCGTCCGGCGTGCCGCAGGCGTCCGCGAACACGACGTCCACCTCGGACGGCGCCGTTCCCGCGTCGGCCAGCGCGCGTTCGATCGTGCGGCGCATGGCCGGCGGCCGGTCGGAGCCCGGTGGCGGGTCGAAGCCCGCCGCGTAGCCGGCGATCGCGCCGTAGACGGTGCCGGCGCCGCGTCGCCTGGCGCTCTCGGCGTTCTCCACGATCAGCATGGCGCCGCCCTCGCCGGGCACGTAGCCGCAGGCCGCCTCGTCGAACGGCAGGTACGCGCGCTCCGGGTCGTCGACGGTGGACAGGCCGCCGCTGGAGAGCTGCGCGACCAGGCCGTAGGGACACAGCGAGGCGTCGGTGCCGCCGGTCACCACGATGCGGGCCCCCCGCCGGATCAGCCGGCGTGCCTGCCCGAGCGCGTCCAGGCCGCCGGCCTGCTCGCAGCACAGCACCCCGCAGGGACCGCGCATGCCGTGCCGGATCGCCACCTGACCGGTGGTGGCCGCGTAGAACCAGGCGATCGACTGGTAGGCGCCCACCCAGGAGGGGCCCTTGCGGTAGAGCCGCTCCATCTCGCGCTGGCCGAACTCGGTGCCGCCCGACGAACTGGCGGTCACCACCGCCATCTCGTACTCGGGCAACTCGGAGGGGACCACGCCGGCGTCGGCCAGCGCCGCCTCGGCCGCCACCAGGCCCATGTGCGTCCAGTGGTCGGTCTGCGGGATCAGCCGGCTGGGGAGTCGCTCCCCCGCGACGAAGCCGGGCACCTGCCCTGCCAGCCGCACCGGGTAGCCGGTCGCGTCGAACCGTGTGATCCTGCCGATCCCCGACTTGCCGGCCAGCGTGGCCTGCCAGTGCGTCTCGGTCCCGATCCCGGTCGGCGCGACGACCCCGATACCGGTCACCACCGGGCTGTCCGCCGTGTCGGCCGTGTTCATCGGCTGCCCTCCGTGACGGTGTCGCCCGCGACCCGCGGGGCGGAAGTGTGAAGACCGGCCGTCAGCCCGTCGGCGAGGGGGCGGCGGCCGAGCGCGAAGGCGAGCCCGCAGACCATCGCCACGCCGCCGAGGCCGAGGTAGTACAACGGCTCGGGGATCGACTCGGCGAGCCGGACCACGCCGCTGCCCAGCCCGCCGCCGAGCCCGGCGAACAGCCACATCAGGCCGAGCGTGCGTCCCATGAAGCCCGACGGGAGCACATCGGCGATCGCCGAGATGATCACCGCGGCGACGATGACCTCGCCGCAGGCGTGGGTGAGGTAGACGACGGCCAGCCAGAGCGGCGACACCTTCTCGCCCGACGAGGCGAGCACCGTCGTCAGCGACATGACCAGGAAGCCCGTGCCGACGAGGACGAGTCCGATGGCGAGCTTCACCGGGACGTGGTTCCGGCCGCCGAGCGCCGGCAACGCGACGGCGATCAGCGGCGCGAGCAGCAGGATGAACAGTGGCGTCGCCGCCTGCAGCCAGCTCGCCGGGATCTCCATGCCGAGCACCTGGCGATCCACGTGGTCCCGGGCGAAGAGGTTCAGCAGCGACGCGGCGTGCGCGACGATCATCCAGAAGAGCGTGGACCCCAGGAAGACGGCGAGGAAGGCGCGCAGCCGACGCCGGTCGTGCGCGCCGAGGGCCGGGTTGCGGTAGATCGCGATGTAGCACACGATCGGCGCGATCACGCTGAGCACGCCCACCAGTCCGATCGCCAGGGACACGCTGAGCAGGCCGGTCAGCCCGAGCGCGAGCAGCGCCGCCACGACCACGGCACCCGCCAGCCCGACCCGCCGCGCGACGGTGACGCGCTCCTCGGCGGTCAGCGACCGCACCGGCCGGTGCCCCACGTCGCCGAACTGCCCGGCGCTCAGCCGGAGCTGGATCGCGGTGGCCAGCATGACCAGCGCGGCCACCAGGAACGCGAGACTCCAGCTGACGCGCTCTCCCAGGTAGCCGACCAGCAGCGGGGCCGCCAGCGCGGAGACCTGCGTCGCGACGTACATGAGCGAGATCCCCGCCTCCCGGCCGCGGCTCCCGTCGAACATCAGGTTGATCATGGCCTGGTGGTTCGGCTTGTAGATGGCGCCGCCGACGGCCACGAGCGGCAGGCCGACCGCGGCGGCCCAGCCCGCGGGCACGGCCAGGCACAGGTAGCCGGTCATGCCGACCACGGCGCCGACGAGCAGCGCCCGCCGGTTGCCCAGCAACCGGTCGCCGATCCAGCCACCGGCGATCGACAGCATGAACATGAAGCCGATCCAGACGCCGAACAACGTCGCGGCGTCGGTGGCCGGCAGGCCCAGGCCGCCCTGCGAGGCGGGGGCGGACGCGTACAGCACCAGGATCGCCTGCAGGCCGTAGAAGCCGAAACGCTCAAGCGCGTCGCTGGTGAACAAGGTCAGGTACCAGCGAGGCATCGCGCGCAACCTGATGGTTGTGTCGGCGCTCCTCATCGCGCCCCGCCGCCCACGGGAACGCCGCCCGCCCGCGCGCCGGCGGGCGCCGATACTCTCAGCTCGTACATGCAGGCCCTTCCTTCAGCTTGACCCGAGCAACACCCCCTTGCCTACGGCAGGCGACTCGAATCTGCCTTGCGTTGCGGGCAGCGAGCCGTTCAGCGGCTGGTACGGAGGCATGCGGCGGGCGGGGCGGGCCGGCGCACGGCCGGGCGCACGACCGGGCGCACGACGCCGGGACCGTCCTGTGCGGGTGACTTCCACGTCGCCCCCGGCGGCGGCCTCCGGCAGGACCGGCCTCCCGCCGATGCCGGAACCCGGGGGCGTAAAATCAGTTGATCCGTGCTTGTCGCCGCTCGGTATCCTGGAAATACACACCCCGTGAGAAGGAAGTCACCGCCATGCCCGGTCCGCTCCAGGTCAGCGGCTCGGTCTCGGTCCCCGAGGCCGAGCTCGGCTGGCGGTTCTCCCGCTCCTCCGGGCCCGGTGGGCAGGGGGTCAACACCACCGACAGCCGGGTCGAGCTCAGCTTCGACCTGGCCGCCACCGAGGCGCTCGGCCCCGTCCTCAAGGCCCGCGCCCTCGAACGTCTCGGCCCGCGCCTGGTGAACGGTGTGATCACCATCGCGGCCTCGGAGTTCCGCTCCCAGCTCCGCAACCGCGAGGCCGCCGAGATGCGGCTGGCCCAGACGCTGCGTGAGGCGATCGCCCCGCCGCCCAAGAAGCGCCGCCCGACCAAACCGAGCAGGGGCGCGGTCGAACGGCGGATCGCCGCCAAGAAGCGGCGCTCCGACCTCAAGCGCCTGCGCGGCGACCAGCACTGACCTCCCGCACCGCCCCGCGGGGCGCGGCACGGCGACGTGACACAATGGCCTCATGCCCGTCGTACCCAGCGTCCGCGCCGTTCTCCTCGACGCCGACGACCGGCTGGTGCTGTTCCGGCGCACGGTCCCCGGCAAGGAGCTCTACTGGTCGATCCCGGGCGGCCACGTCGAGCCCGAGGACACCTCGCTGGAGGACACCCTGCACCGCGAGGTCATGGAGGAACTCGGCGCCGTGGTCTCCGCCGTCACCCCGCTGACCACCCTGGAGTGCGTCCGCGACGAGGGCGTCAAGACCCAGCACGTGTACGGCTGCCGGCTGGTCTCCATGGACCCGGCCCTGCGCTGCGGCCCGGAGTTCGACGACCCCGCGCGCGGCCACTACGAGGTGATACGCCTCCCCCTCGACCCGGCCGCCCTCTCGGCCCTCAACCTGGTCCCCCGGGAGCTCGGCGCCTACCTCGCCGGCACCGTGACCCGCCTGCCCGCCCTGATCTCCTGACCTCCCGCGCCCGGAGGCCCCGGGGGACGGGATCCTCTCCCGGGATCAGCGCCGTTCGCGGACGTAGAGGCTGAACCACGAGTACCCGAAGTCCTCGGTGGACTCCAGGGTGAAGTCGCGGTTGTCCATGAGGGCCAGGTAGCGCCTCTCGTCCCCCACGAGGACCCTGTCCTTGAACTTCCTGCCGCCGCTGACCAGCCAGACGCGCTCGACCCCCTCCAGGGCGGCCGTGAGCTGCGCGGCGGTCCTCGGCTCGCGCCGGCCGGGAGGGAAGGTGAGATCACGCAGGCCCCGGTAGGCGTCCCCGTAGACGGCGACGAACAGACGCCTCTTCTCGGCCATGTAGAGCACGGCGTCACCCGGGCGCTGCCTGGCCAGCAGCGTGGCGGCCATGGTGCGCAGGTCGTCGGGCCGCCCGTCAGGCTCGCGGATCGTCAGGTGCGCCGGGACGGTCAGCGCCGCGACCAGGACCAGCCCGATCCAGCCGGCCGCCCGGGGGCGTACGGCGTTCAGGCCCGCCCCGGCGAGCAGCGCCATGGCGGGGACGGCGAAGAGCACGTACCTCGGGTGGAAGACGGGGTGGACCACGGAGATCGCCATGGACACGAACGGCAGCAGCGCCCAGGGCAGCGCGACCGCCGCCAGCGGCCCGCCGGAGAGCGTCCCGAGGACCACGAGGGCGGCGAGGAGCAGCGCCACCCAGCCGGTGCCCGCCACCTCCTCGCCGAACCAGACGACGTCGGCGAGCGTCGACGGCTTCAGCCACGACAGTTGGGCCTCGCGCTGACCCGCCGCCAGGAGCGCGAGCGGGGCGATCCCGGCCGCGGCCAGGGCCAGCGCCCCGGCGAACCGCGCGACCCCGGGCGACGGCGACGGCGACGGCGACGGCGACGGCGACGGCGACGGCGACGGCGGACGGTATCGGTACACGAGCACCGTCACCGCGTGCGCGACGACCAGGAGCAGCGCGTAGACGTGGAACCAGCCGAGCAGCACCAGGCAGGCCCCGTAGGCCGCGTACCGCCGGCGGCCCGATCGCCGCGTCGCCTCGACCAGCAGCCAGGTGGCCAGGACGGCCACCGCCGTCACGATCGCGTAGCTGCGCGCCTCCTGGGCGTACCGGCTCACGATCGGCAGCACGGCGTAGAGCGATCCGGCCAGGAGGCCCGCCCCGGGGCCGGCGAGCCTCCTCCCCAGGACCACGACGCCGTACGCGGCGGCGGCCGTGGCGACGGCCGAGGGCAGGCGCATGGCCAGCTCACCGGTCGAGACCGCGGCGAACGGCCGGAGCAGGAGGTAGTGGAGCGCGTGCACCCGATCGATGCTCCCGAGCAGGTGCCACAGATCGTCGAGGGGCATCGCGGCGGCCAGGGCGCTGACCGACTCGTCGCGCCAGAACGAGGGCGTGGTGATGCCCCAGAGCCCGATCAGCATCGCCGCCACCGCCGGGATCGCCTCCGGCAGACGGGACCGCTCACGGGACCGGGTCCCGTCCTTTTCCACGAGGACCGTCACATCGCGCTATTTCACACCATGAACGCCACCGGCGCGACCGGCGCGACGGCCCGGCGGGACCCGCCTCAGTCGATCAGCTCGATCAGGTCGGCCACCGAGTCGACCACCCGGGACGGGCGGAACGGGTAGCGATCGACCTGGTCCTTGCTGACGACCCCGCTGAGCACCAGGATCGTGTGCAGCCCCGCCTCCATGCCCGAGACGATGTCGGTGTCCATCCGGTCGCCGATCATCGCGGTGGTCTCGCTGTGGCCGTCGATGGCCCGCAGCGCGCTGCGCATCATCATCGGGTTGGGCTTGCCCACGAAGTAGGGCTCCACCCCGGTCGCCTTGGTGATCATCGCGGCGACCGCGCCGCAGGCGGGCAGCGAGCCCTCGGTGGACGGCCCGACCGGGTCGGGGTTGGTCGCGATGAAGCGGGCACCCCCCTCGATCAACCTGATCGCCCGGGTGATCTGGGTGAAGCTGTAGGTGCGGGTCTCGCCGAGGACCACGTAGTCGGGGGCGATGTCGGTCAGGACGTACCCGATCTCGTGCAGGGCCGTGGTCAGGCCCGCCTCCCCCACCACGTACGCCGAGCCCCCGGGACGCTGTCCGTCCAGGAACCTGGCCGTGGCCAGCGCGGAGGTCCAGATCGACTCCGGCGGCACCTCCAGTCCGGCGGCGCGCAACCGGACGGCCAGGTCGCGCGGGGTGTAGATCGAGTTGTTGGTCAGGACCAGGAACCGCCTGCCGGACTCGCGCAGGCGGCGGATGAACTCGTCTGCGCCCGGCACCGGATGTCCTTCGTGGACGAGGACACCGTCCATGTCCGACAACCAGCACTCGATCGGCCTGCGCTCGTCCACCGTTCTCCCCTGCTCCCTGTCGACGGGTACAGGACCAAGGATGACAGGGCCGGGACGGACACCCGTCGGCAGGCCCGCCCGCGACCTCCCGGGCCCCTCGGAACCCCAGGGAGCACCGGGCGGTCACCGCACGGTCCGCCAGGTCTGCTCCTCGACCAGTTCCCTGCTGCGCCAGCCGTACGTCGTGCGGACCAGCCTGTGGTGGTACCAGCCACCGCCGCGCACGAACCCGGGGGTGTCGGCGGCGACCGTCTCCCTGGTCGGCGCGAGCGTGTCGGTGAAGGAGGCGACGACCTCCGCCTCGTCGCCGTCGAACCTGACGCTCGTCGCCCCGATCAGGTGCTGGCGTCCCGGCCAGGCCGGCAGCACCTCCGCCAGCCACCGCCGCACCTCGTCCCTGCCTCCCCTGATGCCCCCGGCCGAGGTGTAGTCGATCACCGCGTCCGGGGTGAAGACGAGGTCGAGCCGTTCCCAGTCCCCGGTGTCCACCACGTGGGCGTACCGCGCGAGCAGTTCGCCGATCTCCAGCCGGTCCGCGATCTCCTGTTCCCTCATGCCCTTATCGAACCAAACGCTTGCTCAGGGCGCGAGGGCCTCCAGGGCCTCCTCCGCCCGCCGCATCGACGCGGCGGGGTCGGCGGCGGGCGACCCGATCTCCGGATCGAAGTTCAGGTCGTGGAAGACGTCGGTGACACCCCTGGCCCCGAGCGCGGCGACGTCGGCCCGGATCTCCTCGAACGAGCCGGTCAGCGCCTCGCGCCCCGCCGCTCCGGCGGCACGGACACGCGTCACGCCCCGGGTGACGAACCGCAGCGCCTCCGGATCGCGTCCGGCGGCACGGGCCGCCTCCTTTACGATGTAGATTTTTTCGTTGATGCCGCCGAGGTCCTCGCGGCTCGAACTGATCCAGCCCTCCGCCAGCCGGCCCGCGCGCCGCAGCGCCACGTCCGCCGACCCGCCCAGCAGGATCGGCGGGACGAGCGGCGGCTTGGGATCCTGGTGCACCGGTGGCAGGTCGTAGAACTCGCCCCGGTGCTCCACGGTCTCCTCGGTCCACAACCGGCGCAGCAGCGGGACGAACTCCTCACCGCGCCGCCCGCGCCGCTCGAACGACGCCCCCGAGGCGGCGAACTCCTCGGGCAGCCAGCCCAGCCCGAGCCCGGCGTCCAGCCGCCCGCCCGAGACCGCCTGCAGGCTCGCCAGCTGCTTGGCCAGCAGCGCGGGCGAGGCGAACGGGATGTTCAGCACCGCCACCCCGAGCCGGACCCGTTCGGTCAGCCCGGCCAGGTAGGCCAGCGTGACCACCGGGTCGTGCACGCTGCGGTAGACCGGCCCCATCGCGTGGCCGCGCGGGTAGAGCAGGCGCTGGAACGTCCACACCTCGTGGTAGCCGAGCTCCTCGGCCCTGCGCGCCACCCGCGCCATGTTGCCCGGCGTCGCCCAGGAACCCGACACCGGCACCGCGAAACCGATCCTCATGGGGGCACCCTATTCGGCCGGGTGGCGAGACCGCCGATCGGTGGTTCACTTGCCCGATGGAGAGCGAGGACCTGATCGACCGCCTGCGCCGCATCGGCACCCGGTACGGCGGCGTCCCCGGAACGGTGATGCCGACCAGACCGGACGTGATCATCGTGCGGGCCGGTCCCGTCGTCGTCAAGGCGCACGCGCCCGGCGCGGAACGGGAACCGCTGGTGGAGCGGATGCGGGCCGTCACCCACCCCGCGTTGCGCGGCATCGTGCTGCGGCCGGTGACCGAGGAGGTCATGACCGCCGGGGACCGTCTGGTCACCGTCTGGCCGGCCGGGACACCGGTGGACCACGACGCCCCGGACGCGGCGCCCTGGGAGGCGGCGGCCCGGCTGCTGGCCCGGCTGCACGCCGTACCGGCGCGGACGCTCCTCCCGCTGCGGGCCGCGGGCGGTCCCGCGCGGGTGGCCACGACCGTCGCCCGCCTCGGGGAACGCACCGCCGCGGAGCTGGTCGTGCGCCGGGCCTTCACCTGCCTGCCCCCCGAGGGCACCGGCTCCCGCGCTCCGGGCGAGCCCGGCGCTCCCGGCGCTCCCGGCGGCCCCGGCGGTCCGCGCGCCGGCCTGACGCACGGCGACTGGCACATGGGCCAGCTCGTCCGCGCCCCGGACGAGTGGATCCTCATCGACATCGACGACCTGGGCGTCGGCGACCAGGCCTGGGACCTGTCCAGGCCCGCCGCCTGGTTCGCGGCCGGTCTGCTGGAGCCCGAGGTCTGGCACCGCTTCCTGGCGGCCTACCGCGCCGCGGGCGGGACGGCCGTTCCCGCGGACGGCGACCCGTGGGAACGGCTGGAGATCCCCGCGCAGGCGATGACCGTGCAGCTCGCGGCGGCCGCGGTGGCCACCGCGGAGCGGCAGGGACGCGCGCTGGACGAGGTGGAGGAGATCCTCGTCGAGACGTGCCTGAGGATTGTCCGGCACCGAAGCGCCTTCCACGGCGTGCCCACGCAGTAGGTTGTGCTTACGTCGGTAACCACGTCCGAACAAGGAGAACGACCAGATGCAGTGCCCCAAGTGTCGGGGTGCCATGCGCACCTACGAGCGCAACGGCGTTCACATCGACCAGTGTGAGAGCTGTCGCGGAATCTTCCTGGACTACGGCGAGCTCGAGTCACTGACCCGCATGGAGAGCCAGTGGTCGCAGCAGGCCCACGCCGCTCCCCCGCCCCCGCCCCCGCCGCCCGCGCACGGGGCCCCCGCCTACGGAGCCCCCGGTTACGGGGCTCCCGCGTGGGGCGCGCCGCACCACGGCGGCCACTACGGTCACCACCGCCAGCGCAGCTGGGTGGGAATGCTCTTCTCGACCTGATCCGGGTCCGGGGGGCATGACAGCGGACATGACGTGAGAACGCGGACCGCGATCCCGTGACGGGGTCGCGGTCCGCGCGTGTGTCTCCATGTCCCGTGTCCGCGCCGGCCGTTCGCCCGCCGCCGGACGCGGGTCTCGCGTACCGGCCCGCGCGCGGGACACCACGCGCCGACGACACGCGCGCACCGGTGCGAACCGCGCGGGCGGGGCGAGGCGGGTCAGCTGGGGAAGTCCCCCGGATTGATCTTCTTGGGCTTCACGTTCCCCCCGATGACGCTGTGCAGCGTGATCGTCCAGACGGACCAGCGGATGTGGGTCGCGGTCCTGGTGGTGGTGAACCGCACGCTCTTGCCGAACTGCTCGAAGTCGCACTTCCGGGTGAAGGTGCGGGCCTTGGAGTCCCAGTCCTCGCCGAAGGTGTAGTAGATCTTGTAGTTGCCGTCCCGCACGCCCTGGATCTTGAACTTCGCCTTCTTGCGGACGTAGACGCTGACGACCTTCCTGCCGCCGCGCACCATGACGACCACGGCGTCGCGCGGGCTGCCGTTGCGCAACTCGAGGGAACCGCGGCCCGACCGGCTCTCCGAGGCGATGAAGCTGCCGTTGGACAGCCGCCGGTCGCGCTCCTTGGCCGCCTTGACCGAGATGACGCTCGCCGGGTAGCCGCTCAGCGCGTCGGCGGCCCGCTCCACCGCGCTCAGCACCCCCTCGTCGCCCATGTTGGTCAGCACGGCCGGGCCGGTGCACAGTTGCTGGGACGCGGCGTCCTGGCGGGCGCCGCCGAAGGCCGCCGACAGGTTGCGCAGGGCCTCGACGTAGCCGTCGTGCTGGACCTTCACCTCGGCGGGCGGCGACAGCGCGGCCAGCCGGACCACCGCGCCGTCCACCGCGGTGGTGGTCTGCTGGAGCTGCCTGCCGAGCGTCTTCAGCCCGCCCGTCCCGGCGAGCCGCTTCACCGCGTCGCGGATCGGGTCGCGCGCCTCCTCCAACTTCGCCCGGTACTCGTCGGCCGTTAGGGCCACGGCGCCGGGCGAGACGCCGGGATCCGCCGAGGAGGTGGGGTTACCGGCGTCCTCGCCCACGCCCACCACGCCGCCCGCGGTGGGCGGGCCGACCACGGGGTCACCGGGAGCGGAGGTGCAGGCGGTCAGGGCCACCAGGGTGACCACGGCACAGGAGAGAATACGGGGGGCAGTCACCGCACAACTATTGCCGTATCCGTCACGGTGCGTCAAACGGCACCGGATCGCGCGCCCTGGCCGGACCCCTCGCTCCCGCGGATCACCAGAAGCGACCGCGGGCGCTTGGTGAACTCCACCTCCCCGGTGACGGTGAACGTCTCCCCGTCGCGGCTCAGCGGCAGCCGCCCCGACGGCGCCGAGAGGCGCAGCGTGTCGGCCTGCCACTGCTGGTAGTGGTGCGACAGCTTCACCCTTCCGGCCAGCAGGCTGAGGAACACCCGCACCCGGGGCAGCCGGTCGGCGGCGGCGAGCACGCGGATGTCCAGCAGGCCGTCCTCCAGGCGATGTCTCCTGGAGGGGGCGCCACCGCGCGGTTCGTGCAGGCAGTTGCCCACGAACACCGTCCAGACGCGGCGGGGCACGCCGTCCACGATCACGTCGACGGGGCGCGCGCCTCCCGGGCCGAGGAGCTCGGCCATGGCCCAGAGCAGGGCGGGCCACTTGCCGATCCGGCCCTGCCGGTGTTCCCTGCGCTCCACCAGGGCGGGGTAGACGCCCACGCTGGCGTTGTTGACGAACGTCCGGCCCGCCACCTCCCCGACGTCGACGGCGACGAGGTCACCGGTGTGGTAGGCGTCCACGGCCTCCTGCACGGTCTCCACCCCGAGCGCGCGGGTGAAGCGGGCGGGACCGCCGGCGGGGACGACCAGCAGCGGGGTGGCGCCGCCCGCCGTCTCCTGCGCGGCGAGGTCGACCATGGAGTCGTTCCCGGCCACGGCGAGTACCTTGGCCCGCGAGGCGGCCTCCCGCAGGACGGCGCCGAGATCGGCGCCCCGCGCCACCTCGACGACCTCGGCCCGGGGCAGGGCGTCGCGCAGTCGCTGCGCGACGCCCGTGTCGGCGGAGCCGTCGACCACGGCGATCGCCCCCTCGCCCTCGGGGTCGAGCCGCGCCGAGGGCGCGGTGAGCGCGGCGCGGGCCTGCCCGGCCTCGCCGGCGTCGGGCCAGATCCGGCGGGTGATCAGCCCCGCCGCCACCCCGATCCCGGCTCCCACGAGCACGTCCCCGGGGTAGTGCACGCCGGTGTAGACACGCGAGAAGCACACCCCGGCCGCCAGCAGCGCGACCGGCACCGCGACCGCCCGCGGGGCCTCCATCGCCACGGCGGCGGCGAAGGCCGCGGCCGAGGCGGAGTGACCCGAGGGGAACGACGCCGAGACCGGCATCTTGATCAACGTGGCCGGGAGTCCCTCCGCCGACGGCCGGTTGCGGCCGAAGGCCTGCTTGCCGACCAGGTTGACCAGCGGGCTGGCCAGGCTGACCGCGAGCAGTCCCCTGGTCGCGGCACGGCGCAGCGGCCGGCGCCCGCTGACGGCCAGCGCGCCGGCCAGCCCGGCCCACAGCAGCGAGTTGTCGGCCGCGCGGGACAGCGCGGGCACGATCCGATCGAGACCGGGGCCCCTCGTACCCGCCACCATGGCGAACACCCGCCGGTCCAGCCTGCTCAGACGCGAGCTCAACCGCATGCGCCGCACCCCCTGCGTTGAAGATCGATGGCGAGTCGGCAGCCGTCGGCCTCTCCCGGCTACCCGATACCCGATGCGCGTCACGTTTGCACGGTCCCCCGGCCCCGGCCCTCGGCCCCGGCCCTGTTCCCCGGCCCCGTTCCCCGAGCTCGCCCGGGATCCCCGGAAAGGGTGCCCGGGACGCCGCCGTCAGTCGTCCATCACCCCGTCCGCGCCCGCCGTGGCGCTCATCGGCTCGTGCCCCCGAGCGGCGAGCTCGGCCTCGACGGCGTCACAGACGGTCTCCACCACCGTGACGCGGGCCAGGCGCTTGTCGTCGCCGGGCACCACGTGCCACGGCGCCCCCCGGTGGTCGGTGCGGGCGAGCATCTCCTCCACGGCGGCCTCGTACTGCGGGCGCTTCTCGCGGTTGCGCCAGTCCTCGTCGGTGAGCTTCCAGGCCCGCAGCGGGTCGTCGGCCCGGTCCTGGAAGCGGCGCAGCTGCTCCTCCTCGGAGACGTGCATCCAGAACTTGACCATGATCATGCCCTCGGCGGCCAGGGTCCGCTCGAACTCCACGATCTCCTCGTACGCGCGCGACCACTGCCGCTCGGTGGCGAAGCCCTCGACCCGCTCCACCAGCACCCGCCCGTACCAGGAGCGGTCGAGCACGGCCATCCCGCCCCAGCCGGGCAGGACGGGCCAGAAACGCCACAGGAAGTGGTGGCGTTTCTCGTCGTAGGTCGGCGCGGCGAACTGCGCCACGCGGACGTGGCGCGGGTCCAGCGGGCGCACCAGGCGCTTGATGGCGCCTCCCTTGCCGGAGGCGTCCCAGCCCTCGAAGACCACGCACAGCGGCGGGCCGATGCGTTTCTCGCCGACCTGGCCGCCGAGCGTGAGCCGCAGGCGGAGCAGGCGTTCGAGGGCGGTGTCGAGGCGTTCGGACGCCTCCTTCTTGGAGAGCTTCTGCGAAAGGTCGACCTCAGACAGGCGGTTCATACCGACAAGCCTCGCATGTCCCGCCCGGCGGATGGTGCCGGAACCGGCCGGAGCGCCCGCGCTCGGCGGATCCCGGCGGGCTCCGCCGGGGAGGGGCGCGCGCTCAGCGGGTCCCGGTGGGCTCCGCGGGGGAGGTCTCGTCCGGCCGGGGCGGGGCCTTCACGCCCAGCCGCGTGCGCATCGCGTGCTCCACCAGGGTGATGAGCACCTCCTTCCCGGACTCGCGCCGCCGGGCGTCGCACAGCACGATCGGGATGTCCTCGTGCAGCGTCAGACCGAGCCTGACCTCGTCGAGGTCGTAGCGGCGGGCACCGTCGAAGCAGTTGACCGCGACGACGAAGGGGGTCTCGCGGCGCTCGAAGTAGTCCAGCGAGGGGAAGCAGTCGGCCAGCCTGCGGGTGTCGGCGATGACCACCGCGCCCAGGGCGCCCAGGGCCAGCTCGTCCCACAGGAACCAGAACCGCTCCTGGCCCGGCGTGCCGAACAGGTACAGGCGGTAGTCGTCGCCGATGGTGATGCGGCCGAAGTCCATCGCGACCGTGGTGGTCTGCTTGGTCTCCACCCCCGACAGGTCGTCGATGCCGACGCCCCGGTTGCTCAGGGTCTCCTCGGTGCGCAGCGGCTCTATCTCGGAGACCGCGCCGACCAGCGTGGTCTTGCCCGCGCCGAACCCTCCCGCGACCAGGATCTTGATGGCCTTGGGCAGCTTCATCCGCCCGGCGTCACGGCTAGAGCGCACGGAGTCCATCGAGCACCGCCCTGTACAGCCTCTCGTCGTGCATGTCGGTCTCCGAATGCGGTTCTTGCATGGCGATGAATCCCTGGTCGAGCAGGTCACCGAGCAGGACACGGACCGTGCCCGCCGGAAGGTTGGTGCGGGCGGCGATCTCCGCGACCGACTGGGGCTGCAGGCAGAGCGAGACGATGGCCAGGCACTCCGGGTCCAGGCCCGACTCCCTCGGCGACAGCTGCCGGACGGTCACCACCAGCGTGATGAGGTCGATCTTGCCGCGGCTCGGCTCGGTCCTGCCGCGCGTCAGGACGTACGGCCGGACGATCGGCCCGGCGTCGCCGTCCACCCACAGGTTCTCGGGCTGCTCGTCGAAGATGCTCATCGCGCGCCGTCACCCCGGAAGGAGGACTCGGCGGTCCTGGTGGGAGAGGTGAGGTACTGGCCGACCCGGGTGACGAGCATGGCCATCTCGTAGGCGACCAGGCCGACGTCGGCCTCGGTCCCGCAGAGCACCGCCAGGCAGGCGCCCTCTCCCGCCGCGGTGACGATCAGGTACGCCGACCGCATCTCGATGATGGTCTGGCGCATCGGCCCGCCGCCGACCCGGTCGCTGACCCCGCGCCCGAGGCTCTGGATCGCCGAGCCGACGGCGGCCAGGTGCTCGGCGTCGGCCGGGGAGAACCCGGCCGACGCGCCCAGCAGCAGGCCGTCGGTGGAGAAGACGATTCCGTGCCGGGCTTCCTCCACCCGAGCGACCAGGTCGTCCAGCAACCAGGCCAGGTCCGTGAAAGATCCTGTTCCCTGCACCACTCGTTGTCCTCTCCTTCTGCCTGCCGACGTTTCGCGCCGCTCCGCCGGCGACTCGCCGGCGCCTGCTCGGCACGCGTCCTGGGATGGTCGGTTCGAGTCACACGGCGGGCTCCCCCTCGCCGGTGGGGTCCCCGTCGCGGCCGTTGTGCCGGTCGGGGCCGTCCGTGTCCCGGCCGCTGGGCCGGCCGTAGCCGTTCGCGTCCCGGCCGCTGGGCCGGTCGGCGTCGTCCGTGTCCCGGCCGTGCAGCCGGCCGGCGTCGTCGCGGCCGCGGCGGGTGCCCGCCTGGAAGGAGGACATGGCCGCGCGGATCATCTCCGGGGAGCGCTCGTCGGCGTCGGTCTCCCCGACCGGCGTCGCGGCGGCGGCGGCGGGCCCCTCGTCCAGCAGCGGGGCGGCCAGGTGGGTCTGCGGGACGCGCCTCGGCAGGCCTCCGGGGGTGTGGCTGCTGTCGGGCGGGGGCAGCACGGGCGGCAGCGCCGCCCCCGGGTCGCCCGGCGTGCCGGAGGCCGATCCGTCCGGCGTCCCGGCGCCGGCGTCCGCGGCCGGCCGGGCACGCCAGCGGGGCACCGGGGCCGCAGGGGCCGCCGGGGACGCAGGGGGCGTCAGGTAGTCGGGCAGGCGGTCCCACGACCCCGAGCCGGTGGCGGGATCGGCGAACCGGTCCGTGGCGGGGTCTCCCACGAGGTCCCTGGCGTCCCCGGTGCGGCCGGTGCGGCCGGTGTGCCCGGCGGCCGGGTCGGCGGAGTGCCGTCCGTGGGGCAGCCGGCCGGCGAGGCCGGTGGTGAGGTCCGGGTCGGCGGAGCGGCCGGGGGCCGCGGTGATCGCGGGCGCCGCGGGCGCCGCGGGCGCCGTGGGCATGGTGCCGTTCATCTCGCCGGTGCTCGCCGTGCGCGCCTGGGGCACCCCGACGGGGACGCCGTGACCGGTCGCGGGGCCGGGGTCCTGGCTGATCAGTTCCTGCGGGATGAGGACCACGACGGTCGTGCCCCCGTACGGGGAGGCCTTGAACGTCACCCGGACGTCGTGCCGCTCGGCCAGGCGGCTGACGACGTACAGGCCCAGGCGGGCGTTGCCGGACAGTTTGAGCTCGGGGGGGTTGGCGATCCGCTCGTTGGCGGCGGCGATGTCCTCGGAGGTCATGCCCAGGCCCCGGTCCTCGATCTCCAGCGCGTAGCCGTGGGCCACCGGCTGGCCGGTGACCTGGACCGTGGTGTACGGCGGGGAGAAGGAGGCGGCGTTCTCGACGAGCTCGGCGACCAGGTGGATGACGTCGCTCACCGCGCGGCCGTCCAGCGAGACGTCGCCCAGCGGCATCACGTCGATCCTGGTGTAGTCCTCGATCTCGGCGAGCGAGCCGCGGACCACGTCGATCATCGGGACGGCGTCGCGCCAGGCCCGGCCGGGCGCGGCGCCGGAGAGGACCAGGAGGTTCTCGGCGTAGCGCCGCATGCGGGTCGCCAGGTGGTCGAGCCGGAACAGGTCGCGCAGTTCCTGCGGGTCGTTCTCGCGCCGTTCCATGACGTCGAGCACGCTGAGCTGGCGGTGCACGAGCGACTGGGTGCGGCGGGCGAGGTTGCGCAGGATGTCGGCGATGTCGCGGCGGAGCTGGGCCTGCTCCGCGGCGACCTTGACGGCGGTCTGCTGCACCGCGTTGAAGGCCTGGCCGACCTGGCCGATCTGGTCGTCGCCGAACTTCAGGGGTGGCGCCTCCGCGGCCACGTCCACCACCTCCCCGTGGCCGATCCGCTCGACCACCGAGGGCAGCCGCTCGTTGGCGAGCTCCCAGGCGGCGGCCCGCAGCTTCTCCAGCTGCTGGACCAGGGCACGGGCCGTGGTGATGGCCAGGACGACCGAGGCGATGACGGCCAGCAGGCCCAGTCCACCGGCCAGGGCGAGGCGGACGATGACGCCGACGGCGACCGGACCGGACCGCTCGATGATCCTGTCACCGGAGGACAGGATGGCCTCCTGCATCTTGACCAGGACGGGCTGGGTCACGGAGGCCCACTGCTGCGCGTCCACGGGCTCCGGCATGTTCACCGGCGTCCTCGCCTGGATGAGCTGATCCTCCATGGTCCGCATGCGGAGGTACACCGGGTCCTCGGCCAGCTTCAGGTAAGGGGCGCGGTCGGCCTCCGGCAGCTCGTCGACCTTCTCCCGGAACAGGAAGCGCTGCACACCGACGATCTGCGTGAACATGGAGCGCTCGGCGTCCGTGAAGCGGCCCGCCGCCAGGGCACCCGCGGCCATGGCGTCCTCCTGGGAGAGCGTCTCCAGCGCGCGGCTCAGCTCGATGAGCGTGCGGACGTCGGCGGCGATCTCCTTGTCGTCCAGCGTCGCCATGGAATCGTAGATGTGATAGACGGACGAGATGACCTCGGTGAGCGACGCGGCCGCACGGGTCCGGTCGACCCGCGCCGCGTCGATCGCCTTGCGGTCGGCCGCGAGGTCGTCCAGCCTCTCGTACACCTCGGCGATACGCCGGCCGAGCATGGCGCTTCCGAGCGTCCGTACGCTGCCGCTGCCGGTGAGCCGCCGGAACTCCACGTCGGCCGCGTCGGTCCGCTTGCGCTGGGCGTCGAGGGCGTCGCGCATCCGGCGGCCCGCCCTCGGGTCCCCCTGGGTGATCAGGGTGAGGCGCCGCTCGGCCTGGAGCGCGCCGACGAGCTTCTCGCTCGGCTGGGCGACGTTGGTGTCGAGCGTGGCGACGCCCAGCATGTTCATGCCCTCACGTACCGTGACCCACGCGGTGAACGCCCAGAGCGCGGCCAGCGACACCAGCAGCGCCGTCACCTTTGTCCGCAATCGCCCATTGCGCACGCGCATAGCATCCATCCCAGTGAAAGTGAAATAAATTCGCAGTGCGTTTCACAGCGATCGGTACGCGTGAATCACCTGACGCCATGCCGCAGTCGCAACACACACCGGCGGCGCCCAGCGTCACACCCGGTGAACCTTAGCAATGTCGTGAAATACACTCAAGGTGACCTGGAAATCACCTCATAGATGTCCTTTTTTGGTCAAGTCGCTGTTAATGAATGATTACTCCTTGTCACAAGCGGGAGGTGCCGGGACCGCTCCCCGCCGTGGAGAGGGACAGCGGGAGCCCGGAGAGGACCGAGGAAAGCCCCGGCACCGAGGGATCCGGGGAGGACGGGCACGCCGAGAACTCCGTGGACGCGGCCCGGTCCGAGAGGTGGAGGGCTCCCAGGACCGCCGCCCGCACGATGGCGGCCGGCAGGTAGAGATCCTTGTCGTGCCAGAGCGGCGGGGCGTCGACGGGTTCACCCCGGTCGGTGATCGAGGCCAGCAGGGAGCGGTGGCCTCGCTCCAGGGCGGCGGCGCGCGCGTCGTCATGGCCCGCCGCGTGACCTGAGACCGGGCCCGCGGCCAGCAGCAGGGTCTGCAGCGCGTACGCGGTCTCCTCGGCGGTTCCCGCCCAACGGCCCCAGGACCCGTCGGGGCGCTGGGTGGTGACGACCCAGTCCCCCGCGGCCCGCACCGCGGCCTCCGACTCCGGTCCCCCGAAGTCCGCCAGCGCGATCGAGCAGCAGGCCGTCGCGTAGTACGGGGAGGCGTGCCAGCGGTCCAGCCAGCTCCCGTCGGGCTCCTGCCGGTCACGCAGCCAGGCGGAGATCCTGGTCACGGCCGCGGCGTAGCGAGGGTCGGCCGGGCCCGCGCCGCGGCGCAGGTACTCGCCGAAGGCGTCCAGGACGTGCGCGTTGACCGTCGGGGACGCCCCATCCTCCCCCTGCCAGGTGCAGAAATGGGTGCCCGTGTCGTACGCCCACAGCCCGGCGGGTTCGAGCGGGGTCCCCAGCAGGGCCAGCGCGTGGAAGGCGACGGAGGTGGTGTCGGCGTCCGGCGGCAGTCCCGGTCCCGCCGCCGTGCCGCCGGGACCGAGCGCGTCGCTCAGGCTCGCCGTCAGCGAGGCCGGCACCGTCGTGCGGATCCCGGCGCGCAGCAGCCAGCTCAGCACCCACCCGCGCTCGAACACCGTGACCGGGGTGGCGCATGGCACGGGGCCGCCGGCCCCGCCCGCGACCGCCTCCAGGTAGCACAGAACGGAATCGCCCGGATCGGCGGCGCCCCGGTCCCCGAGCCACGCCGCGCTCGCCGCGGGCGAGGCGCCGATCGCGCCGACCGCGCGGCCGTCTCCGGCCAGGGCCGGGGAGAGCGGGGTGGGGCTGACGTCCGCGGCGCCCGCGGCGGCCTTCCCGACCACCTCCAGGGCGTGGGCGAGCTTGTGCGGCACGGCGGCGCCCGAGACGAGCCGGGAACGGATCGCAGCCAGCTTGGCCCCGTCCATGCCCGCAGGCGTCTGCAGGTTCTCGCCCGGCGCCAGATGGGAGTCGATCGCGGAGGCCAGGGCGGGCACGATGAGCTCGATCGCCGGCATGTCCGGCAGGCAGGCCCGCGTCCACTCGCCCAGCCGGCGTCTCAGCGTCCACAGCCCGCGCCCGGCCGCCTCCGCCAGGACGCGGGCGCCGGGCCCGGGGAACGGCTCGGGGAACGGCTCGGGAGCGTGGCCGTCACCCCGGGAACCGCGCCCGGTTCCCTCCGGGTGCGGGTGGCCGCCTCGCCGCAGCTCGGCGAGGAGGGCCTCGGTCGCGCTCAGCGTGGGGACCAGGTCGTAGCCGTCCGGAAGGCCCCAGCCGCCGTCGGGGCGCTGGGAGTCCAGCAGGAAGCGGACGCGATGCGCGTGGCCGGAGAGCCACGGCGCCGAGCTCACCACCCGCCCGGTCTCGTAGACCGAGGCGGAGACCTGCCCCCAGGGCTTGGCCAGGAGCCCGGCCATCAGACCGCGCGCCTCGGCGGCCACGTCGACGCGCGCGAGGAGCCGTTCCCGTCGCGCTCCGGGCACGTGTGTCCCGAAGACGCTCTCGGAGACGCTCACAGGGCCCCCCAGTAGTCGCCGACCCGGTAGAACCCGGCGCAGAAGTCCATCTGCCGCTCCAGGTATCCCGCGATCTCCGGATGCCCGTGGCGCAGGGGCGCGATGAGCCTCCGGCTCGTGGCCGCGAGCGCGGCGATGTGCCGCTCGACCTCGGGACGGCCGGTACCGAGCAGCAGGGCGTTGAGATCGCCCCAGCTCAGGTCGCGTTCGTAGGTGCCCAGGTCGTTGAGCAGGCGGATCACGCGCTGGACCGCCCGGCTCGCCTCACGGATCGGCGCGATGTCCGCCTCGTCGACCGGCCCCGAGGTATGGACCCAGTGGGAGGTGAACGCGAAGGAGAAGCCCAGGTTGTCGGCGTTGCCGAGGTACTCCTCGAACGACGGGCGGCCGCCCTCGACCTTCCAGCGCCACTCCAGCAGCATGGCGTCCAGCATGAGCCTCAACTCCTCGCGCCAGACCGGGCCGAGCACCGGGAAGGCGGGCGAGGTGGCGAGCTCGTCGCGGATGTCGGCCAGCATGCGCGTCAGGTCGTCCCCGGGCACCGGAGGCGCGCCCTCGGCCGTGGCCAGGCTCCGCCGGGTGACGTCCTCGGCCTCGGTCGGCGAGGTGGCGACGTAGTCGACGAGCCAGTCCAGGGCGAACGCCCACAGGCAGACCTTGTTGGCCATTCGCAGCCGCTCGGCGTCGAACCAGGGACCGCTGAACGCCATGGCCAGTGACAGTGTGCTGTAGAGGGCCGCGTCGAAGGGCCTGGCGGAGAACAGGCCGGGGTAGGCGGCGGCCCATCCGCGCATGTCGCGTTGGCACTGCCCGGCCACGGCGCAGGTCATCCCGATGCCGACGGCGTCAGGCAGGCCGTCCGGGCCCGCGGCGGTGCCGGGAACACCGAGGTCGTCGAGGCCGCCGAGCCCGTGGAGAGCGGTCACCGCACACCGCCCGCGACGCGCTCGACCCGGGTGATGTCCAGTTCGATGTTCTGCCTGGGCTGCAGCGAGGCGGCCGCGGCCGCGGTGAAGGGCCCCTTCGACCGGACGCCGATCCGGAAGCGGCCGAGGAGCGCCCCGAGCAGCAGGGGCGCCTCGACGTAGAACAGGTGCTGGCCCAGGCACTGGTGCGGACCGCCGCCGAAGGGGAAGTAGGCGTACTTGTGCCGGCGCGGCTGGCCGCCGGGGGCGAAGCGCTCGGGGTCGAACTCCAGCGGCCGCTCCCAGAACTCCTTCAGCCTGTGCGTGGCGTAAGGGCTGATCAGTACCTGGGAACCCGCCTTGATCCGCACGCCGCCGATCTCGCTGTCCCGCATCGCCATCCGGGGGAAGATCCAGCCCGCCGGATAGAGGCGGAGGAGTTCCTGCAGGACCATGCGGGTGTAGCGCAGGTCGGGGACGTGCTCGGGGGCCACCGGGCCATGGCCGACCACGCGGCCGATCTCCTCGCGCAGCCTGGCCGTGACCTCGGGGTGCGCGTCGAGGAGCGGCCACAGCCAGGTCAGGGTCATGGCGGTGGACTCCGACGCCGCCCCGTAGACGCTGACGAGATCGTCACGGATCTGCCGGTCGCCAGCCGCATCGCCGTCACGCAGTTCACAGAGGGCGGAGATGACGTCGGGACCGCCGGAGGAGTCGGCCCGCGCCTTCCTGATCAGCGGGAACACCACGTCGTCGATCGTCTCGACGGCTTTCATGAAGGCCCGGTCGCCGGGTACCCGGATGGAGTAAGGCATGAACGGCATGACCAGTCGGAAGGCGATCGAACCGGCCGCGGTGGCGTAGGCGGGCGCGAGACGCTCGCCGTCCGCGCGGCTGATCCTGTCCCCGAACAGCGCCCGCACCACGGCGGCGTTCACGATGCCTGTCATCTGCTCGGCGGCGTCGATGGAACGCCCCGCGGCGGCGTACTCGTCGAGCTCGTCCATCCGCTGGTTGATGACCTCCGCCATCGTCCCGGCCAGCGAGGTGACGTAGCGCGCGGTGAAAAGGGGCTGAAGCGCCTTCCTGCTGGACTTCCAGGGCTCTCCGTCCCCGAGGATGCTGGCGCCGAGGACGCGCCGCAAAGGCTGCCAGAACATGCCTTCGCGCTGGTAGTTCGTCCAGTCGGACTTCAGCACCTGCTGGATGTGATCCGGGCGCGTCACCAGGTAGGGGCGGAAGGGACCGAGACTCAGCCGGACGAGCTCACCGTCCACCTGCCCGCTGATGTCCGCCAGGGTGTTCACGGGATCGCGGGCAAAATCCGGAAGAACCCGGTGAATGGGGATGGTCCGGGCACGGCGGAGCGTCGGGGCGCTCGCGTCGATCGACATGGGTGTGTTCTCCCACCTGGCGCCGCGTCGGAACGCAGCGTTACGGCCGTCCGCGGCGGATCGCACGGGCGGTGCGACGCGAGCCGGGAACAACCGGCGCGTCATAGGGTGCCGATGTACGAGAAAAGGCCAGAACCGGTCTGGTCCGGTCAGCCCTCGCGTGCCTTCCCGTGCCTTCTCGTACGATGCATATCTAAAGTTCTTTTATTGCACATCCATTCTGTTAGGGCGGATTATCACATGATCACCCCAGAACGATCAACCCATACACCTAAATAGATGGCCGTAACGGGACGAAACCCACCATTAACACGAACTTCGCCGACCGCACGCTTGACATAGTTGACAGGCACCGTCAAGATGACGGAGCGTATCCGTCCGGCCTACCGCCGCCCCCGTCGTTCCGCCCGCCCGCGAGGACGAGACGTCCGGCCGCCCGAAGAGCCGTCCGGGCCCGCGAACGAGGTCCCGCCACGACGGGAACGGGATTTCCGGCGGCCGTGGCGCGTGAGAACGCGCCCCCGGGGAACGGCCGGTCCGGCGGCTCGGCGCATGGAGGCTCACCCGTGAGCCGCCTGCTCACCGCCTGCGGGGGACTCGGGGTCGAAGGCGTCCAGAACGCGGTCGGCCGCCGCCGACGGGGTCAGCCGGCCCTCGCGGACCTCGTCCTCCACCCCGGCGACGATCGCCGCGACCCCGGGGTGCTCGCGGAGCCGGGCCAGCAGCCGGTCGGTGATCAGCGCCCAGGTCCAGCGGACCTGCTGCAGGCGGCGGCGCTCGGCGAGCTCCCCCGAGGCCTCCAGCGCGTCGCGATGGGCCGTGATCCTCTCCCAGAGCTCGTCCAGCCCGGCGCCGGTCAGCCCGCTGCAGGTGAGCACCGGGGGCGTCCGGTCCGCGCCCAGCAGGCGCAGCGCCCCGGCGAGCTCCCTCGCGGCCCGGCGCGCGTCCAGCTCGTGCGGGCTGCCCTCGGCCCCGTCGGCCTTGTTGATGGCGATCACGTCGGCGAGCTCCAGCACGCCCTTCTTGATGCCCTGGAGCTGGTCGCCGGTCCTGGCCAGGGTGAGCAGCAGGAAGGTGTCCACCATGTCGGCGACGGCCGTCTCGGACTGGCCGACCCCCACGGTCTCCACCAGCACGACGTCGTAGCCGGCCGCCTCCACCACGACCATCGCCTCGCGGGTCGCCCGGGTGACGCCGCCCAGCGTGCCCGAGGTGGGCGAGGGGCGGATGAACGCCGCCGGGTCCGTCGCCAGGCGCGACATGCGGGTCTTGTCCCCCAGGATGCTCCCGCCGGTGCGCGTCGAGGACGGGTCCACGGCCAGCACCGCCACCCGGTGCCCCTGACCCGTCAGCCGGGTGCCCAGGGCGTCGATGAAGGTGGACTTGCCCACCCCCGGCACGCCGGTGACGCCGACCCTGCGCGCCCCGCCGGCGCGCGGGGTCAGCTCGGCCAGCAGGCGCTGGGCCGCCTGCCTGTGGTCGGCCCGGGTGGACTCCACCAGCGTGATCGCGCGCCCGATCCAGGCCCGCGACCCCTCGGTCACCCCCCGGACGTAGTCGTCAAGCGCCCGCGTCATGGCCCAGCCGGGTGAGGAGGTCGGCCAGCAGCCCGCGGGCGGCGTCGGCGATCACGGTGCCGGGCGGGAAGATCGCGCTCGCGCCCGCCGCGCGCAGCGCGTCGAAGTCGCCGGGCGGGATGACGCCGCCGACCACGATCATGACGTCCTCGGCGCCCAGCTCCGCCAGCGCCTCGCGCAGCGCGGGCACCAGCGTGAGGTGCCCGGCGGCCAGCGAGTTCACCCCGACCACGTGGACGTCGGCCTCGACGGCCTGGCGGGCGACCTCCTCGGGCGTCTGGAACAGCGGGCCGACGTCGACGTCGAAGCCGAGGTCGGCGAAGGCGGTGGCGATCACCTTCTGGCCCCGGTCGTGGCCGTCCTGCCCCATCTTGGCCACCAGGATCCGGGGACGGCGCCCCTCCAGGCGCTCGAACTCGGCGCACGCGGCCCGGACCTCGTCCACCCCGGACCCCACCTCCTCGCGGTACACCCCGGTGATCGTACGGATCTGCGCCGCGTGCCGGCCGAAGACCCTCTCCAGCGCGTCGGAGATCTCCCCGACCGTGGCCATGGCGCGGGCCGCCTCGATGGAGAGCGCGAGCAGGTTCCCGTCGCCCTCGGCCCCCTTGCTCAGGGCCGCCAGCGCCTGCTCCACCCGTACGGGGTCGCGCTCGGCGCGCAGGCGGCGCAGCTTCTCCAGCTGCTCGGCGCGGACCGCGCTGTTGTCGACCTTGAGCACCTCGACGGGCTCGTCGGTCTCCGGCCGGTACTTGTTGACGCCGATGACGGGCTGACGGCCGGAGTCGATGCGCGCCTGGGTGCGGGCGGCGGCCTCCTCGATGCGGAGCTTGGGCAGCCCGGCGTCGATCGCCTTCGCCATGCCCCCGGCGGCCTCGACCTCCTCGATGTGCGCCCAGGCCCGCCCGGCGAGCTCGTGGGTGAGCCGCTCGACGTAGTAGGAGCCGCCCCAGGGGTCGATGACCCGGCAGGTGCCCGACTCCTGCTGCAGCAGCAGCTGGGTGTTGCGGGCGATGCGGGCGGAGAAGTCGCCGGGCAGGGCCAGCGCCTCGTCCAGGGCGTTGGTGTGCAGCGACTGGGTGTGGCCCTGGGTGGCGGCCATCGCCTCGACGCAGGTGCGCACCACGTTGTTGTAGACGTCCTGGGCGGTCAGCGACCAGCCGGAGGTCTGGCTGTGCGTCCGCAGCGACAGCGACTTGGGGTTCTTCGCGCCGAAGCCGGAGACGATGCGCGCCCACAGCAGCCGGGCCGCCCGGAGCTTGGCGACCTCCATGAAGAAGTTCATGCCGATGCACCAGAAGAACGACAGCCTCGGCGCGAACCGGTCGACGTCCAGGCCCGTCCCGACGCCGGCGCGCAGGTACTCCATGCCGTCGGCGAGGGTGTAGGCCAGCTCCAGGTCGCAGGTGGCCCCGGCCTCCTGGATGTGGTAGCCGGAGATCGAGATCGAGTTGAACTTCGGCATCCGCTCGCTGGTGTAGGCGAAGATGTCGGAGATGATCCGCATCGACGGCGCCGGCGGGTAGATGTAGGTGTTGCGGACCATGAACTCCTTGAGGATGTCGTTCTGGATGGTCCCGGCGAGCTGCTCGGGCGCCACCCCCTGCTCCTCGGCGGCCACGACGTACAGCGCCAGCACCGGCAGCACCGCGCCGTTCATCGTCATCGACACGCTCATCCTGTCGAGCGGGATGCCGTCGAAGAGCTGGCGCATGTCGTGGATGGAGTCGATGGCCACGCCCGCCATGCCGACGTCGCCGGTCACCCGGGGGTGGTCGGAGTCGTAGCCCCGGTGGGTGGCCAGGTCGAAGGCGACCGACAGGCCCTTCTGCCCGGCGGCCAGGTTGCGCCGGTAGAAGGCGTTGGACTCGCCCGCGGTGGAGAACCCGGCGTACTGCCGCACCGTCCAGGGCTGGTTGACGTACATCGTCGGGTACGGCCCGCGCAGGTAGGGCGCGGCGCCGGGGTAGGTGTGCGGGAAGTCCAGGTCGTCGGTGTCGGCCGCGGTGTAGAGCGG
Source organism: Streptosporangium sp. NPDC023615 (assembly GCF_040640155.1). Classification (NCBI taxonomy): domain Bacteria; kingdom Bacillati; phylum Actinomycetota; class Actinomycetes; order Streptosporangiales; family Streptosporangiaceae; genus Streptosporangium; species Streptosporangium sp. NPDC023615. The sequence continues at coordinate 98,244 of NZ_JBFABE010000009.1, read as the reverse complement.
CCGGACGCCGATGCCCTCGGGCGTCTCCCACACCTCCTCGGGCGCCGGGGCGGACGCCGGGGCGGCCGGGGCGGCCGGGACGCCGGTGGCCGGTCGCGGGCCGAGCTCGATCTCGGAGAAGTCGGGAATCACCGGGGCACCCCCAGGTCGTCGAATGTCGTGCGGAGCACGCCGAGCGCGTCGCATCCGGCGTAAAGCCGGGAGTCCACGCCCTCGAACTCCCCCTTGCCCGCGATCCAGATCCGCCTCGCGCCCGCGTCCCTCAGCGCGGCGGCCACCGTCTCGGCGTGCTCGGCGTAGAGCCGGTCACTGGAGCACAGGCAGGCCACCGGGGTGCCCGCGGCGGCGAAGGCGGCGGCGATCTCCGCCGGGTCCGTCGACGCGCCCCCGGGGACGGTGGCGATGCCGCCCGCCCGGAACAGGTTGGCCGCGAACGACGCCCGCGCGGTGTGCGCGGCCACCGGGCCGACGGTCGCGAGGAAGACCCTCGGCCGCTCCGGCCGCGCGTCGGCCAGGTCGCGCAGCGCCTCGAACTCCCGCGCGTAGTGCACGCTCTCCCCCGCGTGGCGCTCACCGGGGCCCCCCGGTCTCGCGGTGGGCCCGGGACCGGGCCTGGGCTTCCTGAGCACGGGCCGCTCGTCGAGGTCGGGGAACTCGCTGACGCCGGTGATCGGGTCGCGGCGGCGGGCGATGGCGGCCGAGCGCCGCTCCCGGGTGGCCGACAGGCGCCCGGCGACGAGGCCCGAGGCGAGGGCCGCGGCCATCCCGCCGGCGCGCTCGATCTCCTGGAACCACCCCCAGGCCGCGTCCGCCAGGTCCTCCGTCAGCCGCTCGACGTAGAAGGAGCCCCCGGCCGGGTCGACCACCCGGGCCACGCCCGCCTCCTCCACCAGCAGCGACTGGGTGTTGCGCGCGATCCGGCGGGAGAAGGCGTCGGGCAGGCCGAGCCGGGTGTCGAAGGGCTGCACGGTGACCGCGTCGGCGCCGCCGGTCCCGGCCGCGAAGCAGGCGAGCGTGGTACGGAGCATGTTCACCCACGGGTCGCGGGCGGTCATCATGGCCGAGCCGGTCACCGCGTGCTGCCGCTGCGGCTCCTCCGGGACGCCGCACACCTCGGCCACGCGCGCCCAGAGCCTGCGGGCGGCGCGGAGCTTGGCGATGGTGAGGAACTGGTCGGCGGTGGCGGCGTAGCGGAACTCCAGCTGGCCGAACGCCTCGCGCGCCTCCAGACCGGCGTCGGTCAGGACACGCAGCGCGGCGACCCCGGCCGCGATGGAGCAGCCCAGCTCCTCGGCGTCGCCGCCTCCCGCGTCGTGGTACGGCGTGGCGTCCACCACGACCGCCCGCAGGCCCGGGTGGTCGGCCACGCAGCGGCGGGCCAGCTCGGCCGCGGTGCGGGCGTCGGCCAGCGCGTCGGCGCCCAGGGTGCCGGTCAGGGTCGCGCCCCCGCCACCCCCGCCCGCCCCGCCGTTTCCGTGCGCCCCGCCGTTTCCGCGCGCGCCGGCGCTCCCGCCCGCGCCGGCGCTCCGGGCGGCCGTCGCGAACAGCGCCTCGGCCGCCTCGCGCGTCCGCCCGCCCGCGTCCAGCGCGACCGAGATCAGATCCAGGTGGACCCCGCGCAGGGCGCCGGGCAGGTCCTCGGGCTCCAGGGCGAGCCAGAGCGAGGTGACGCCGTTCTCCAGGTCGGTGAGGATCGCCCCGGGATCGGGCGTCTCGTGGCGCTGGCGCACCTCCCAGCCGCCCTGGGCGCGAGCACCCCGGATGTAGGGGGCCCGCCCGGGCAGGCCCGGGTCTCCCGGCAGGTCGGAGGCGTCGTAGAGCGGCGCGATCGTCACGCCGTCGTGGGTGGTGAAGGCCAGCGCCTCCTCCGGGGAGCCGGCCTCGACTCCGGACTTGCGCAGCACCCCGAGCGCCAGTTCCCGCCACCGTTCACGGGTGACCGATGGGAACTCGCCGGCCGATCGAGGGTCCTCAGGCGGCACCGTCATGCACCGGATACTAGGCGCAGCCGGACCGGGAGCGCTCGCCGGGTTCGGGCTCGGCGCCGATCCCGTCGCGGGCCACGGATCAGTCGGTCGGCTCCTCCCAGGAGGCGTTCCAGGTCACCCGGTCGACCGCGCCGGTGACCGGCAGGTCCTTCTCCTTCTGGAACCTGCGGCACACGTCCTCGGAGGCCGGGCCGTACAGGCCGTCGACGTCGAGGTCCCAGCCCCGCTCCAGCATCTGCCGCTGCCAGGTGCGGACGTCCTCGCCCCGCATGATCGGCGGCTGGGTGAGCGTACGGCCGGGGAAGGAGGGGTGCGGCTCGGGCGGGCCGCCGGGGCCCGCGCCGGGACGGGGGGCGCCCTTCTTGACCCACGCGTACAGGGGCTCCCCCGGGCAGCTCGTCGAGTAGCCGTCGCGGTGGCCCTTGATCTCCCGGCCCGCGCCGCCCTTGTCCCTGAGGTACTCGATGGCGTCGAGGATGCCGTGCAGGATGCCGTCGTTGGGCTTGGTGAACCCCGAGGAGCCCACCAGGCCGAGGACCGCGTAGTGGTCGCTGTTGAGCCCGGCGCCGTTGGCGGCCGGCACGCGGTTCGGGCCGCGCCCCTCGAAGACCTTCCGATGCGGGCAGACCAGCAGAGTGTTCCCTGTGAAGTAGACAGAGCCGTCCCGACGCGCGAGCCAGCTCTGGTTCTCGGTGCGCGGACACCAAACCTCACCGAGATATTTTTGCCGCCCGATCCTGAATGTGGCGGCTTTACCGGCGGCCGCACTTCGCGGAGCGAAGTTCCGCTGTTGCCGGATGGTGACCAGCCACATATCCGTGTTGCAACTCAGTGTCGGGGGTCTACGCCGAAGCGACGCAGCCCTGCCCGACAGGAGAACCGCGAACATGAACGCTTCCGCTGCGGCCCGTTCCTTCTGCGCCAACCTGTCCTTGCCCGCGTTGTCAGCGAGCAAGGAGGTTTCAATGAAGAGGGCGAGCTGGGCTTTGGTCAGTGCGAGCAGGAAGTCGAATCCAGGAACCCTTCCAGGTGCCATCTCCAACAGATGGCGACCCGCGTCGGACGAGAGGTGAAACTCCACGAGATGCCGGTTGACGACCTCGCGCCAACGTGGCACACCATCGGTGAGGCGCCCGACACGGGGGAATTTATCGGCCGGAGGGCCGAACATTTCACCGAGAGCCGATCTTATACTCGCGACATTCGCAGAATTATTCAGTGACTGATAGATGGCCACGCTGGTGGACTTGCCGTTGCGGGCCGCCTTGACATGCCCCTCGGTCCAGAACCAGGCGAGCACCTCGACGAACGCGTCAGACCACTTCGCCTCGGTCGGCAGGTCGGCGCACGGGGCCGCAATCGGGATCCGGTCCCAGTAACCGATGGTCTCGGAAGTCACCCACAGCCGTTCGTGACCGGTGACGGATCGCTGAGCCTTGCCGGTGGGGAGCCATTTTCCGTCGGAACCCTTTTGCCGTTCGGTACCGGTACGCCGCCGGTAACGCTCGACGGGCCAACGATGATGCGGAGTCGTCAGCGACGAGTGAGAGGCTCCTTCCATCCGCACCATGTCTCGTTCCATCGCCGGGAACACGCACACCTCAAGGACGGGTTGCCATTCGGACATCGCCGTTTCGTGATTCAGGGTGAGTGCCATGTCCCCCACATGGAGATCCCTGTATGATTTCCAGCCTTCTCGGGTAAGAATCTCCGTCTGTTCGTCGACGCAATAGCCGATGTCCATCCATCCGTTTCCATCCATATGATGGTTTTGAATGGACTTCGCCAAGGTCACGCACTTTTTGTGGTCGTCGACTATGGCTGGGTCGACCTGTCCGCCGGTGTAGTGGACCTTCACTCCTCTGGTGGAGGAGATCGGCGAGTATGATCCGCGAGGAGGGCGAGCCCCCCATTCGCGACGGGGCACGATGTCAGCCACAGGTGTCTCCAGAGGGGCAGGCGACGCGAAAGCTCAACGACGGCTCGACAGACACTATCGGTCACCCTCTGCCACATGCAGCGAATTCATCCGAATACCGTCCGCCACCGAACCGTCACGCCAGGTTCCAGAAGTGATCCGGCGCGGGAGTACCTCTTCCAAATACGTCGGTGCCGAAACCACGGATCGACGGCCAGGGAGCGGGGTCGAGGTCCTCGGTCTCTTTCGCCGGAGCGTGGGCCGGCGACGGCGTCGCCTCCGCCACCCCCTTCTCCTCCGGCGGGAAACGAATCGAGGTCACGCTCAAGGAGGGCGGCGACGGAACCGGTCACCCCCCTACGAGCGTCACCCCTACACCTGCCCGGCCTCTCTCACCCTCGCCGCGGCCATGACCCGCCCCGAGCGACACCTCGGGCCCACCCTGCAGGACACGGCCTAAAACCCGTCGACCGGGGGAGGTTCCGCGAGGATCATTACCGCCATGTCCGTACTCAGGGAGGCCCGCTTCACGCCGGAACCAGACCCGGCGCAGGTGCCGATGGGGATCTGGCTCGACGACAACGACTCCGCCGTGGACGTGATCGACGCGCTGGCGCTGTCGCCGTTCGCCACCGGGGCCCAGCCGTGGTCGTGCACCGCGAGCCTGGAGCGGGTCCGCGCCGACGCCCCCCTCGCCCCCGCCTCGGGAACGCTCGTGCGGGCTGCCTCGGACAAGGACGGCCCCGATTCGCGCCTGCTGCGCGGTGAGGGGTGGACGCTGCGCGTGGTCCGCTACCGCAACCGCGCCGCCACGGTCAGCGTGACCGCGGTCGACGAGGAGCTGGCCCGCTCGGTGCTCGACGAGGTCACCAGGGACGCCGAGGAGCCCGCCCCGCAGAGCGACCACGTCGACATGGGCTTCTGGTGGCAGAGCCCGCACGGCGGCCGCCGCGCCGGCAAGCCGATCACCGCCTCCCCCTGGGCGGAGGTCTCCGGCAACTACGCCGCCTCGGTGGGCGGGCCGCTCTCCCGGCTGATGTCCGTCACCCCCTCCGAGGTGCACGGCCGGCTGGTGCTGCTGCACGGCCCGCCGGGGACCGGCAAGACGACGCTGCTGCGCACGCTCGCCTACGAGTGGCGGTCGTGGTGCCAGGTCGACTGCGTGCTGGACCCGGAGACGCTGTTCCAGTCCCCCGGCTACCTCATGGAGGTGGCGGTCGGCATGGACGGCGGCATGGACGGTGAGGACGGGGGAGGCGACCGCTGGCGCCTCCTGGTGCTGGAGGACTGCGACGAGCTGATCCGGTCGGGCGCGAAGGAGGCCGTCGGGCAGGGCCTGTCGCGTCTTCTCAACCTGACCGACGGGCTCCTCGGCCAGGGCCGCGACGTCCTGGTGGCCATCACCACCAACGAGGACCTGGCCCATCTGCACCCCGCCGTCACCCGGCCGGGCCGCTGTCTCTCCCGGATCGAGGTCGGCCGCCTGCCGTACGAGGAGGCGGCCCGCTGGCTCGGCACCACCGAGGGCCTCCCCCGCTCCGGCGCCACCCTCGCCGAGCTCTTCGCGCTCCGCGAGGGCGTGCTCGACCGCACCACCGTCCCGGAGAACACCGGGCTCTATCTCTGAGGCCCCCGGGCTCCCCGGGGCGCCGGGGAGCGTTCAGGCCCGCGGGGCCTCCGCGCCGGCCCTGTCCCGGTGCCGGCCCTGTCCCGGTGCCGGCCGTGTCTCCGTGCCGGCCGTGTCTCCGTGCCGGCCGCGCCGACGGGGGGCACGGCGGCCTCCGTGAGGTTCGTCACCTTCGTGACAGGCGTGATCGGGGTGACGACGGTGACGGTAGAGGCTGCCGTGACGCCTGTCGTCGCGGGGGCCGTTGTGACACAGGTGACGGGTGTTACCGATGTGACGTGTGTGACGTGTGTGACGTCCGCGACGTTCGGGGCGCATGGCGGCGATGACGCCGGGTAACAGCAGCGCATGCTCGATCTTCTACCGGAGGAGACCCTCCGGGAGTTCGTCAACCTGCTGGTCCGCCTCGTCGAGGTCGCCGGGGCCGCCGTCATCTTCGCGGGCGCGGCCATCGCGTTCGTCCGCTTCGTCGTGGTGGCCCTGCGGCGGCACGACCAGGGCTTCATCGCCGTCCGGCTGTTCCTGGGGCGGTTCCTGGCACTTGGCCTGGAGTTCCAGCTCGCGAGCGACGTGCTGCGTACCGCCATCGCGCCGAGCTTCACGCAGATCGGCCAGCTCGCGGCGATCGCCGCCATCCGTACCGCGCTGAACTTCTTCCTCAACCGGGAGATCGAGCGCGAGGGGCGCGCGGTGGAAAGCAGGGGCGATCGGGTCCGGCCGGACGGCGAAGGCTGACCCCTCGGCCCCGCCCGGCACCGCCGCCGCCCGCGCCGAAGGAGCGCCCGCTTTCCCGGCGACAACCCAACAATTCGGGGAAGCCCGGTGGATTGAGCAGCAGGACGGTGGAACGGACCAATAGTCGTCATGGAGCAAACCACGCCCATCCGCCCGCCGCCCTCAATGCGAGACGCCCGGAATCACACCGTCCGGATGGAGAGCCTTGTCTTACCCGAGCGTGGCCGCGCCGCCTCTCAATGTGATCGGTGGCGCCCCCGGGTGGCTCTTCGAAGGCGCCGATCGGGAAGACCGCAAACCCGCGGGGGACAGGAGTCATTCGGGGGCGAGACAACTCATTTGTCCCGGGGAAACCCGCGACGCGTTCGGTTACGGACATCCGGAGCGTGCGAATTACCACGGAACGACCGGTGGCGATCCCGCCCCGCCTTCACGTGTCCCGGACCGCGTCCGTCTCACCCCCCGCCCGCCCGCCGTCGCGCGTCCGGACCGGCACCGGAACGGCACGGGGCGTCCCCGGGGCCGGCGCCGCGGAGTACCTCCTGAGCAGCGCAAAGGACCGGGGGCGCGCCGTGGCGATCGGGCCGGGCGTGACGCGCCGGCACGAGGGCGCCGCGGAACATCCGGAAGCGCCCGCGGAAGGGCGGACGGCGGAGCGAGGGACGGCGATCGTGAGTCGCGCGCATCTTTTTTTAGGGCGGTGAGGGCGAAAACCACCCGTAGGTCACGAAACTTCAAAGACCTCCGCGCCGCCGTCCGAAAAACCGGCTCGCGGGCGAGCCCCGGCCCCGGCATACGACCACCGGCGGACCCCCGGGCGCCGCGTCCGTTTTTAATCCCCTCCCGCAGGGAAGCATTTCACAATGACGTGGAGACCCGGAGTTCGACCTCCGGTAATTATCGCCGGAGGGTGGATCTCCGGCGGACAGGGGTTTCCCGCGCACGACGGTGAAAGGAGGGACTAGAGTTTTGCGCGCGGGGAAGAGACGCGGGAACCATCGGTCGGCCGGGTTCGCAGCCGCACTCTGACGCCAAGATTAAGGAGTGACACAATGGCACGTCAGCAAGTCGTCACGTTCACCGATGACATCACCGGGAAGCGGGCGGACGAGACCGTCTCGTTCGGCCTGGACGGCACCAGCTACGAGATCGACCTGAGCTCGAAGAACGCCACGAAGCTGCGCGAGGCCCTCAAGCCCTTCCAGTCCGTCGCCCGCAAGGCGAGCACCTCCTCGGGGCGCAAGGGCAGGACGAAGGGGGCCGGAGGCAACCGTGAGCGGAGCGCCGAGATCCGGGCATGGGCCAAGTCCCACGGGATAGAGGTCAGCGAGCGTGGACGCATCGGGGGGAAGGTGGCCGAGGCGTTCGCCGCCGGCGACCCCAGCCTGGCAAAGCCCGCGGCCAAGAAGACCCCGGAGGCGGCGCTCAGCGACTAGGACCGGGCTCCCGGACCCTTCAGGGGTGACGGCGTCGTAGCCGGCCGGGAGTGCGCGAGACGACGGCGGGAACGTGCCGCTCCCGGACCGGAGGAGACACGCGCCTCCGGCACAGGGGACACCGTCGGGCCGCCGGGCCGCGTCCCCCGCCCCGGCCGATGACCTCCGGCGCCTCCGTGCGCCCGCGTCACTCCCGCCCGCCGGGTGACCGGCCGTCCCTCCCCTTTCCCGGCGTCCGTCGCCGGTGCCGGTGTGCGCCGGCTCACTTTGTGTTTCTCCATTCCCCAGAAAACAGGGCACTCCATATCACAATCCGATCCGCCTGTGGGCTTCCACGCGTATGCCGGACGCGGGGCGCCTGAAACTGGGGCATCATGGCTCACGTGCCGACTCTCATGTTCCCCTCCGTGACCGGCCGGTCTCGTGACGGGAGGCGGACGCCCGTGACGCCGCCCGCCGGGCTCCCGCGCGGGGCCGCCGTCCCGTCCTCGTACAGCGGGCGGCAAGGCCGGCGCAAGGGTTCCGGCCGATGATGACGACGTGACGCGCGACGGAGGCGACCAGACGATGGGCCGGACAGTGGCCACCGACCGCAGGCCCGGCCTGATGGACCGCCTGCGCAAGGATCTGCGGAACCCGCTGTTCCTGCAGGGCTACGCGCTGATGATCAACACGGGGATCACCGCCGTCCTGGGACTGGGCTACTGGTTCCTCGCCACGCACCTGTACACCGCCACCGCGTTCGGCGAGGGCCAGGCCGTGATCAGCGCCATGAGGCTGTTCGCCTCCCTGACCGGCCTGGCCTTCGCCGGCGCCCTGGCCAGGTTCATCCCGGTGGCCGGCCGCCGCACCGCCGAGTTCGTGCTCCGGGGGTACGCGATCGCCGGCGCCACCGGACTGGTCGCGGCGCTGGGGTTCCTGCTGACGCTGCCGATGTGGGGGGCGGTCTACAGCCACCTCGGCGGGTTCGGCCCGGGGCTGTTCTTCCTCGCCTCGGTGCTCGTCTGGACCGTCTTCACCCTGCAGGACGTGACGCTGGCCGGGCTGCGCAAGGCCGTCTGGGTGCCGGTCAACAGCCTGGCGTTCGGGCTGGTGAAGATGGGCATGCTCGCCGCGCTGGCGGTCGCGCTGCCCGAGGGCGGTCTGTTCGGCGGCATCTTCGTCTCCTGGATCATCCCGACCGCCATCGCGCTGGTGCCGATCAGCTGGTTCATCTTCGGTGTCGTCATCCCCCGGCACGTCAAGGACACCGAGGTGAGCGCGGCCAACCCGCCGCGCCTGCGCGAGGTGGGGCGCTTCCTGGCCGGGGACTTCCCCGGCGCGTTCTCCATCCTGCTGATCCTCTACCTGGTCCCGGTGATCGTCGCGGGCTGGCTCGACGACGCGCCGACCTTCGGTTACTTCTCGATCGCCCACACGCTGGGCTCCATGATCGGGTTGCTGGCGGCGAACATGGCGGTCTCGCTGACCGTCGAGGGCTCCTTCAACGCCGCGCAACTGGCGGACAGCGTGCGCAACGCCCTCCGCCGTACCTTCCTGATCGTCGGGCCGGTCATCGTGGTGGTCGTGGTCGGCGCGCCGCTGATCCTGAGCGTGTTCGGCCCGGGGTTCGCCGAGGCGGGCACGCCGCTGCTGCGGCTGATGGCGATCGCGGTGCTCCCCCAGACGGTGATCGAGATCTGCCTGAGCATGCTGCGCGCGCAGAGCCGGGCGCGCAGGCTGGCCGTCATCCAGATCGGGATGGCCGTTCTGGTGCTCACGTCGATCGCGGTGCTGTTCCCTCACTTCGGCATCGCCGCGGTGGGCTACGCGATGCTCGGCAGCCAGCTCCTGGTCGCCCTGCTGATCTTCCCGAACATCCGCAGAGTGATCAGTTACAGCAAGATGTCGCAGGTGAGCGCCGACTAGCGTCACCCCACCACCGCTTGTGGTCATGGGGTCGTACGTGATAGACGGTCTCCGGTGACTCCTGAGCACATTGTGGCGAAGCGGACAGATCGCCTCTGCCTTTCGCTTCCCTCCAACCGCCTGGGCCTGTATCTGGCCCTGCGGCATTGGTGCCGTCCCGGCCAGCGGCTGCTGATGTCCCCCCTTTCGGCCGACGAGATCCTCTTCCTCGTGCTCGCCGCCGGGCTCCGCCCGGTCATCGCCCCCCTCTCGGTGGAGGACGGCAACATCGACGCCGGGGCCGTCGACCTCGACACCGTGGACGCCGTCCTGACCACCAACCTGTACGGCCTGCCGGACCGGGTGTCCGCGTTCGCGGGCAAGATCCTGATCGAGGACGTCGCGCACGCGATCGAGACGTCCGTGCACGGCAGGCCGCTGGGCACCTTCGGGGTGGCGGGCGTGTTCAGCCTGTCCAAGCACGCCGGGGCGGGCTCCGGCGGGGTGCTCGCGGTGGAGCACCCCGAGGACCTGCGCGCCCTGGAGCGCGAGCGTGACCGGCTGCTGCAGCCGGGCGTCTTCCGCAAGGAGATCCACAGCGTGCTGACCTCGGCGAGCCGGCACGCCGCGCTGCGACTGAACATGGTCCGCCCGGCGCTGCGGGCGATGCGCGCGCTCGGAATGGAGGAGGAGCGCGAGGGCTACCGGATCGCCCCGCGCCCGGTGGAGCTGCTCCAGGCCCTGGAGTACGCGCCGCAGTTGCCCGCGTTCGACTCCTGGGTCCAGGCCGACCTGCACGACTACCGGACCAGGCGCGGCCACCTGGCCCGCTGGTACCAGTCACGGCGGCTGCGGACGCTGCCGAGGCAGCGGTCCCGGCGGATCGCGGGGGTCTCGATGCTGGCCGCGCTGCCCTCCGTGGCGCCCGCGGTCCGCCGCCACCTGGACCAGCCGCTCTTCCGGGTGCCGTTGCTGGTGTGCCGCCGGGACGAGGCCATCGCCGAGCTGGAGCGGCACGGCGTCGCCACCGGTTATCTCTACGACCCGCCCTACGACGGCTACCTGCCGGAGTTCACCGACCCCTCGCCGGCGCCGGAGGTGGCGCGGTGGTGGGGCCGGCACGTGCTGCCGATCGACCCGCTGTACGCCCGGCGCGCGATGTCCGTCGTCGAGCGGCTCACCCCGGCGGTCCCGCCGGTGTGGTCCGGGAGCCCCTCCGCGCCGTCCGCCCCGGTGGTTTCGGACATCGCCTGAGGGGCTTTCGGCGTCGGGCGGCGGCCGGGGCCGGTATCGCTATAGATTTGCCGCATCGGACGGCGGTCCGGGGTTGCGCCGGCAGGGTCGGCGCAACCCCGGGCCGGTCGCGTCGAACGGCGGTTCGGGGGAGGCGCCATCGGGGCCGGGGGGTCAGGGAGGGCTCACGTCCGAGGGGTCGCCCCGTCCGGGTGGGCGACGAGGTCCACGGGACCGTTCCGAGACCCCCAGCGCCTGACCTCAGGCCTCGAGAAAGGACCTCCCCTCGTGAACGGTAGGTTGGCGTCCACCGCCGGTGCGGCCGGCGAGCACCTTCGCGGGGGCGGGGGCCACGTATGAGGGTCAGCGTCGTCCGGCCCGGGGAGCTGGGACCGGCCGAGGTCAAGACCTGGCGGGAGATGCAACGTTCCAGCGCCCACCTGGCCAACCCCTTCCTGAGCCCCGACTTCACGATCGCGATGGGGGAGGTCTCGGCCGAGGCGCGGGTGGCGGTGATCACCGAGTCGGACGGGCCCGTCGGGTTCTTCCCGTTCGAGCGGCACGGCGGCGGGGTGGGCGCCGCCCTGGGCGGGTGGGTCTCGCTCTGCCAGGGACTCGTTCACCGGCCCGGCGCCGAGTTCGACGCCGACGCGCTGCTGCGGGCGTGCGGTCTGGGCGTGTGGGAGTTCGGTTGCCTGGTCGAGGGGCAGCGGTGGTTCCGGCGGTTCGAGACGCTCAGGCAGCGGGCGGTGGTCCTGGACCTCGCCGACGGCTACCCCGCCTTCCTCGCCGACCTGCGCGGGCGCTCCCCGAAGTTCGTCAAGAGCACCCTGTACAAGGAGCGGAAGCTCGGCCGCGACGTGGGTGAGGTCACCTCGGAGTTCTCGGTGCGCGACCCCGGCGAGCTGCGGCTGCTGCGGGAGTGGAAGTCGGCCCAGTACCGGCGGATGGGCCGTCCCGACCGCTTCGCCAGGTCGTGGGTGGTGGAGCTGGTCGAGCGCCTGCACGCCGTCGACACCCCGGACTTCGTCGGGCCGCTGTCGATGCTGTACGCGGACGGCAGGCCCGTGGCGGGTCATTTCGGGCTGCGGACCGACAGCGTGATGATCGGCTGGTTCCCGGCCTACGACCCCGAGTACGCCCGCTACTCCCCCGGCCTGATCCAGCACCTGCGCATGGCCGAGGCCGCCGCCGGGGTCGGGGTGCGCTCGCTGGACCTCGGCATCAGCAACGGCTCGGAGTACAAGGACGCGCTGTGCAGCAGGACGGTCCCGGTCTCCGAGGGCACGGTGCGCCGCAGGTCGGCCACGGCGGTGGCGCACTGGCTGCGCACCGAACCGGTCCGCCGCACGCGGCGCCTCATCCTGGACACCCCGGCGCTGTACGGCGTCGCCGACCGGGCCATGAAGCGGTACGGGCGGCTGCGCGACGGCGGGGGACGAACGAGCGGAGGGACCGAATGAGCGGGCGAGACGCCGTCTCCACCGGCCCCGGCGGCCTTGGGAGCGGCCCCGGTGGCCTTGGGAGCGGCCCCGGTGGCCCCGGCGGTGGGCTTGGCGGCCCCGGCGGCGCCGAGGACGGCCGCCGGGCGCTCGAGGCGGCCATGCGCGACCGGATCGGCCAGGAGTGCCTGCACGTGCCGTCCGCGAGGTTCGGCCTGCTGCTGGCGCTGCGGCACTGGTTCGGTCGCGGCGACCGGGTGCTGATCTCCCCGACGAACTGCGAGACCGTGCTGTTCACGGCGCTGGCCGCCGGGCTGGAGCCGGTGATGGCTCCGGTCTCCTGGCGCGACGGCAACATCGACGTCCCCGCCGTGGACTGGACCGGCCTGGCCGGTGTGATCACCACGCACCTGTACGGTCAGCCCGACCGGGTGGCCGAGCTACGGGCCGAGTGCGACCGGCGCGGCGTGATCCTGCTGGACGACGCCGCGCACGCCATGCAGACGACCGTGGACGGCCGTCCGGCGGGCACGTTCGGCGAGGCCGGGGTGTTCAGCCTGGCCAAGCACGGCCGTTCGATGTCCGGGGGGTTCCTCACCGCGCGGGATCCGGCCGCGCTGGCCGAGCTGGCGCGTGCCCGGGAGGAGCTGCTGCTCCCCGGTGGGGCGCGCGCGCAGCTCTCGGGCACGCTGCGGCCGGCGCTGCGCGAGACGATCTACCGCACCGGGCTGGTCCGGCCGATGTGGCACGCCCTCAAGGCGGCCGGTCTCGTCCGGTGGACCGGCCACCGCTGCCCGCCGCGCGAGGAGGAGCTGCGGGCGGTCGTCGCCGCCGATCCGGTCGATCCGCACGCCATGGGGTACTGGCTCCGCATCGACCTGGACGACTGGAGGATGCGCCAGGGGGCTCTGCTGCGCGGCTACCAGCGGTCCCGCTTCCGGGTGGTCGACCGCGAGCGGGAGCGGCGGGTGGCCGGCGTGGAGCTGCTGCGCGCCACCCCGTGGGCGGCCCAGGGCGTCCGCGAGGCGGCGCCTCAGCCGCTGCTGCGGGTGCCGCTGCTGGTGGAGGACCGCGACGGGCTCGTCACCCGGCTGGAGAGCCGCGGCGTGGTGCCCGGTTTCATCTACGACCCGCCGCTGGACGACTACCTGGACCTGGTCCCGGAGGGGCCGACACCGGAGGTGGCCCGGTGGTGGACGGGCCACGTGCTGCCCGTCGACCCGCTGCGCGCGCGCCGGATGGCCCGGCTGCTGACCGAGCTCGGCGCCCGCCCGGCCGTGCCGCCCTTCGCGCCTTAGGCTCCGTTTCCTGGTGTGCCGCCCTTCGCGTCTTAGGCTCCGTTTCGCGGTGTGCCGGCCCGGCGGGTCCCGGCTCCCCGGGCGCCGTGCGCGGAGCCGGCCTCACCGGCTCCCCCGGCTCACCTGGCGCCGGCCAGACTGGCGGCGCGCACCTCGGCCGGCTCCAGGGCCAGCTCGAACCAGACCCGGTTGGACCCGACCTCCCTGACCAGGCCCCAGCGGCGGGCCAGTGCCTCCAGCAGGGGCAGGCCACGGCCCCCGGTCGCCTCGGCCGAGGCGCGGCACGCGCAGGGGGCCTCCGAGGAGCCCTCGTCCTGGACCGAGACCCGCACGCCCGTCGCCGAGCAGGTCACCGTGACGGTGAACGTCCCGTCACCGGCGGAACGGGAGTGGATCACCGCGTTGGTGGCGATCTCACTGGTCAGCAGGACGCAGTCGTCGTGGAGGGGATGGTCGCGCCCCAGGGCCGCCGAGACCAGGCGGCGGGCCCTGGCCACCTGGTCGGGCAGGCCCGCGAGGCGGAGAACCCATTCGTCGCCGTCGTACTCCGGTACGTTCATGACGCCCCCTCCGATGTCGTTCTCGCTTCTGGGAAGACGCGGAGGTCGGGGCGGGAGATGTCTCGGAAAAGTAGGAATGCGATCACTTACCGGACAGGCAGGTGGGGCTTGCCGAACCGGCACCCACCTGCGTGTCCGCACCTGCCGTACCGCGAGGCTCCATCCGTCACATACGGTGCCAGCGGGCCTCGAAGAAACAGTAGACCGCGAAGAGCAGCAGGCCGATCGCGACGAGCCCGAGCAGCCAGGGGCCGGCCGGGGTCTCGGCCAGCGAGCGCAGCGTCGCGTCGATGCCCTTGGCCTTGTCCGGGTCGTAGGTGATCGCGGCCTGGACGACGAAGACGCCGGCGACCGCGGCGATCACACCGCGGGCGATGTAGCCGGCCATGCCGAGCTTCTCGGCGAGGTCGCGCGCCCTGGCCGGCATCTGGCCGGTGCGCAGGTCCTCGAGGAACTTCTTCTTCCATCCCTTGTGGATCCAGTAGGCGCCCAGCGCGATCAGGCCCAGCCCGACCAGCCCCACCAGGAACTGCCCGGCGGGCAGGTCCATCACCATGGCGGTGATGTCCTTGGACTTGCCGTCCATCGAGGCGCCCGGGTCGTTGCGCAGCACCATGCCGAGGAGGGCGAACACGAGGAACGCGTAGACGACCGTGCGCGCCGCCGACTCCACGCGGTCCTTGGTCCTGCCACGGCCGATGACCGCCTCGGAGAGCTGCCAGAGGGTCAGGGCGATGAAGCCGACGACCATGAGCCAGAGCATCACCTTGCCGAACGGCTGCTCGGCCACCATCTCGATGGCGCCGGTCTTGTCGGCCTCCTTGCCGCCGCTTCCCCCGCCGAAGGCGATCTGCAGGGCAAGGAAACCGATCAGCCCGTAGAGGACACCCCGGCAGGCCATTCCGACCCGTGCCAGCCTGTCCAACGTCTGACTGTTGGCCGCCTTGCGCGCGGCCCCTTCCACCTGAGCCTGTGGGCTGTTCATAACTCTGCGCTCTAACCCGCTCAGCGCCTGGTAAACCTCAATTCTCGGGCATCGCGTCGAGCCTGCGCAAGATCACTCCCTCGCGCAGCGCCCACGGGCACACCTCGAGCTGCTCCACCCCGAACAGGTCCATCGCCGCGTCTGCGACGATCGCCCCGGCCGGCAGCTGCGGCGCCCTCGCCTCGGAGACCCCGGGCAACCCCGCCCGCTCGCGCGTGGTCATCCTGGCCAGCCGGTCGGCCCACCCGACCAGGTCGGCGTGCCTGAGCACCCGGCGCACGCGCTCCCCCTCGCTGGAGGGCGCGGCCCCGGCGATCCTGGCGAGCTGCCTGAACGTCTTGGACGTCGCCACGGCGTGGTCGGCCGAGCCGTACCGGCACACCTCGCCCACGGTCCGGGCGATCTCGGTCCGTACGTGCCGGCGAAGCGCCCGCAGTTCCCCGGCGGGCGGCGGGTCGGCGGTGAGGTTGTCGCGGGTGAGGCGCCCGGCTCCCAGCGGGAGCGAGACCGCCGCGTCGGGCTGCTCGTCGAGGCCCGTGGCGATCTCCAGGGACCCGCCGCCGATGTCGAGCACCAGCAGCCGCCCGGACGACCAGCCGAACCAGCGGCGCACCGCCAGGAACGTCAGCCTCGCCTCGTCCTGGCCGGAGAGCACCTCGATGTCGACGCCCGTGCCGGCCTTGATCCCGGCGATGACCTCCTCACCGTTGACCGACTCCCTGACCGCGGAGGTGGCGAAGGCCATGAGGTCCTCCACGCCCTTGTCCTCGGCGATCCGGAGCGCCTCCTCGACGAACTCCCGCAGCCGCGTGGCACCCCGCACGGACAGGCGGTCGCCGTCCTCCATGTGCTCGGAGAGGCGCAGGTCCACCTTGTGGGAGTACGCGGGCAGCGGCCGGGCCCCCCGGTGCGCGTCCATCACCAGCAGATGAACCGTGTTGGAACCTATGTCGAGAACGCCCAGTCGCATGGGATGAAGTTACTACTCCCCGCCCGCTCCTCCGCCCGGGGTCCGCGCCGCCGCTCCCGCGGTCACCGGGGTGGCCTGATCCGGCCACTAAAGAAAAAGATCTTGTCAATGTCCGTCATCGCTGCGAATACTTGCCATTTGTCGCTAATAACGGGAGGCACCCATGAAGCGTGTCATCATCCATAAACCCGGCACCGTGGCGCTCAGTGGCAGCGCGAGCCCCAAACACGTCGGCTGAGAACGGATCGCAGAACCGGCGTCCTGCCAGGGGCGCCGGCCCCCCCGAACGCGACATTCCCCAGATACCATCAAAGAGCACCCGGACCGATGACGAACCGATGTGAGGGAGCCCGGTGAGCCGGGAACCGCAGCCTTCGGGGAACCCGCCCCCCGCCGCCCCGCCGCTCCCCACGATCGACGCCGGCCGGCACCTGCGGGGGCCCTACACCGCCGCGAGCGCGCTCGTCCAGGCCCTGCTGCCCACCGCCCGGCCGGACCTCGTCGCCCGCTACGACATCGAGCTGCGCGCCGTCGCCCCCGACCTGCGCGACCTGATCCCCGCCCGGCGGCGCTCGGTGGCCGCGGGCCTGCCCGACGCGGAGCGCATCCTGGTGCACGCGCCGCGGCGCACACTGCGGCTGGCCAACGGGCTGGCCGAGTTCGTCCGCGAGCACCTGGCCGGGACCGGGCCGCGGACGCTCGTCGTGGAGAACCTCGCCCTGGCCGACCCCACCGACCTCGAACTCCTGGCGGTGCTGCGCCGCCGCGTGCCCGGCGAGCTGCTGACCGTGGTCACCCGCGAGGAGGGCCCGCCGCCGGAGACGCTCGACCCGGCCGGGCACGACGCCCGCGCCGACGAGCTGGAGCGGCAGGGGACGGTCGGCGCGCGGCTCGGGGCGATCCCCTACCACCGTGAACGCGGCGGCGACCCGGCCAGGGCGCTGGACGCCCTGGCGTTCGCGGTCCGGTGGTGCCTGGACGCCGGCTGCCATGACGCCGTGGTGGACCTCGGCCGGCGCGCCCTGCGCCTCGCCGACCCCGAGGGCGCCCAGCCGACCTGGTGGCGGCTGTTGCACAGCACCGCGACCGCGCTGGCCGCGCTGGACCGCGAGGACGAGGCCGAGGCCTTGTTCGACCTGGCCAGGCGAGAGAGCGTCTCCCCGGCCGTGCACGCCTCGGCCGCCTACGCCACCGGGATGCTGAAGGTACGCCACCACGAGGTGGCGCGGCGCGACACGGACGCCGCGCTGGCCCTGGTGAACCAGGCGATCGCCATCTCCTCGCTGCTGCCCGATCCCCGCGAGCGGGCGTTCAAGCTGGGATTCGACCTCAACGGCCGGGCGCTGGTGGAGACGCGGCGCGGCCGCCCCGCCAAGGCCATGGAGCTGGTGCGGGAGGCCGTCGACCTGGCCGAGCGCGACCTGCGGCCCGGCGAGCACCCGATCCACCGGCTGGTGCTGCTGGCCAACCGCGCGCAGCTCGCCGTGATGCTGGGCCGCCCCGAGGAGGCGCTGGCGGACCTGGACGCGGTGATCGCGGCCGACCCCGGCTACCCCGACTACTACATCGACCGGGGCAACCTGCTGCACCGGCTGGGCCGGATGGACGCGGCGGTCGCCGACTACGAGACGGCGATGCGGGCCGGTCCGCCCTTCCCGGAGCCCTACTACAACCGGGCCGAGATCCGGTTCTCCGCGGGCGACCACCGAGGCGCGCTGGAGGACCTGGACCACGCGCTGGAGCTGGACCCGGCGTTCGTGGACGGGCTGGCCAACCGGGCGGGGCTGCTGGCCGGGCTCGGCGAGTACGGCAGGGCCCGCGCGGACGCGGAGGCCGGGCTGGCCATCGCCCCCGGCAACCCGTACCTGCTGTGCGCGCTGGGGCAGGTGGAGACCGCAGAGGGGCGTCACGGCGCGGCGCGCGCGACCTTCGACCGGGCGCTGGAGCTCGCCCCCGGCCTCGCCGCCGCCTGGGCCAACCGGGGGCTGCTCGCGTTCGAGACCGGTGACCCTCAGGGAGCGGTCGCCGACTTCACCCGGGCCCTGGAGTCCGGGCCCGATCCGGCGCTGCTCTTCAACCGGGCGATGGCGCTGCGTGCCTCCGGGCGCGACGAGGAGGCCGTCGCCGACCTGGGGCGCGCCCTGGAGCTGGCCCCCGACGACGAGGACGTCAGACGCGAGCTGAAGGCCTGACCCCGGCGTCGGCGCCGGGCTCGGACCGGCGGGCCCGGGATGCCGGCCGGACGCGCCGGAGAGGCGAGGGATGCCGGCCGGGGTGGCGGGAAGGCCGGAGAGGCCGGGGAGGTCAGCCGGGTGTGCCGGAGAGGTAGCGCTCGGCCAGGTCGCAGGTGCCCTCGGTGTAGCCGGGGCCGAGCTCGGCGGCGATCTCCGCGCCGGTGTGGGTGCCGATCCAGGCGACCAGCAGCAGCCTGCGGAACATCACGAACGTCCAGATCTCGGCCGCGTCCTCGGCGGGCAGGTCCAGCACGGTCCGGTAGCCCCGCACCCAGGCGTCGAGCAGCTCGGGGACCTCGGGACGGTGCTCGACGAAGCTGACCGCCGCCGCCAGGTCGTAGAGGTACCAGCCGAAGCCGCAGTCGTCGAAGTCGATGACGGCCGGCGGCCCCTCGCCGGTCACGAGCAGGTTGGCCGAGCGCAGGTCGGCGTGGATCAGGCCGTAGCGCTCCGGTCCCCGGCCGAAGCGGTGAAGCCGCGCCGACAGCTCCTTGTCCAGCCGTTCCAGCAGGACCCGCGCCTCGGCGTCCACCCCCTGGCCGTCCTGCCAGCGGCCCCAGCGCGACCCGGCGCCGAGGGCGGCCTCGTGGTCCCAGTGGAAGCGGGTGAAGCCCTCGGGCCGGGACCAGCCGCGCGCGTGCCGGTGCATGCGCGCGGTGAGCGCGCCGAGCCGTTCGAAAGCGGGCAGCGGACGCTCCCCCGAGGGCTCGGCGCCGGGCAGGAACTCGAACATCACGCAGTCGCGCGGCTCGGCACCCGCGACGGTCGTCACCCGGGAACCGTCACGGGCCGGGATCACCCGGGGCGTGCGGACACCGGCCTGCTCGCGCAGCGCCTCCAGCCACGCCAGCTCGGACAGGATCTCCGCCGTGGAGTGGTAGCCCAGGCGGTGCACCCGCAGGACGGACCGCCGCCCGGTCGCCGGATCGTCCACCCGGTAGGTGGCGTTCTCCGACACGTTGACCAGGGTGACCTCGGCACCGGGCAGGCCGTACGCCCGCGTCGCCGCGCGCGCCGCGTCGTGGACGCGGTCCAGCACGCCGCCCCCGGCCGACAGGTCGTGGGCGCGCATGGACGTCTCCTCGGGGGTCTGGCCGGACCGGACCCGGCCTGGCATGACCTGGCACGACCTGGTCCGGGCTGGTCCGGGCTGGCCGGATCGGGTCCGGCCGGGGGCAGCCCGGTCGAGGCGGGCCGCACCGGGCCGGGACCGGCCGGAACCGGCCGCGTCCGGAACGGGTCCGGAACGGGTCCGGAACGGGTCCGGGACAGGTTCGAGCCGAACCCGGAACGGGTTCAGGCCGGGCGTCGGATCCTATCCGAGCCCTCCTCGCGCCGCTCGCCCGGCTCCACGACCTCCACGGCCTCCCCGACCTCCACGGCCTTCACGGGCTCTCCGTTCTTCCCGACCTCCCCGACCTCCCCGATCTTCCCGGCCTCCGCGGTCTCCCCCGTCTCCACGACCGAGCCGGGCAGCGTGAGGCGGATCTTCGACTGCCGGTGGGGAAGCCGTTCCCAGTCCTCCATGAAGGTCGCCCGCAGCCCGCACCGCGCGGCCAGGTCGATCAGGGTCTCGGTGCGGTAGTAGAAGTCCTCGCCCAGCACCTGGTGCTCCTCCCCCTCGGTCCTGTCGAAGGTGAAGTCGAACCAGCCCCCCGGTTTCATGATCCGGCCGACGTTGCGGAAGCACTCCTCGATCACGTGGATCGGGGAGTGCGAGAAGACGCTGTGGGCGTGGACGACGTCGAAGGCCCCGTCGGGCAGCGCGGCGAAGCGCAGGTCCCTGACCGGCATCAGGTGCGGGAACCTGTCCCGCAACCGGTAACGGGCGAGCGTCTCCTGGGCGGCGATCAGGATGTCCGGGGAGATGTCGATGCCGTGGTAGTTCCCGGGTTCGAGATAGCCGATGAGCAGCCGCCCGGCCCGCAGGTTGCCGCACCCGATCTCCAGCAGGCGGTGCTCGGGCCTGAGCCCGTGCCGGAGCAGGTAGTCGAACTGCATCTTCCCGAGCGCGGCCCAGCGGCGGTGGGACGCGCTGCCCACGGCGGCGTACGGGTCGCGCGCCGTGTCGGACCTCATGACGGCCCGGTAGTAGGAGACGTGGTCGCGGTTCCTCAGGCGCAGCCACGTGTTCCTGGCCAGCCGCCGCAGGTGGCCGGGGACCCGCCCGGGATGACCGAGGGCGTATCTGAGCTGGTGGACGACGCTGGAGCGGTTGCGATCGTGCATGTCCCTCCCCCATCGGGACGGTGACCGGCGACACCCGCCGATCGGGCGATCATATCCGTGGGAGATCGCCGGGTCACTCACGGTGATCACGTCGGTATGTCGCCTCACCGGCACATCTTCCTTCCCGGGCGCCCGGTCGTCCGGCGTCCCCGGCCCGCTCCCGCGGGGCCGCCGCCCCCCGCCGCCCCCCGCCGCCCTCCGGCACGCGGCCCCGCGCGGGGCCGCGCGGGGCCGCGGTGACGTGCCCTCACGTGCGCGGCCCCGGCGCGCGCCCCCGGACGCGCCCTCTGGCGCGGCACCCGTGGGCGGCCGGTGAACGGCCCGCGAGGAGCCCGCCGGACGACCCCCTCCCCTCTCCCCCGGACGCCCGCCCGCAAGCCCGGCGCCCGTCCCGGTCCTCCGGGAGGGCCGGACGGGCGTCGGATCGTTATGACGTTTCACATCACCCGACCGGCGGCGTGCCGTACCCGGCCGTCCACGCCGGGGTCTTCGAGACGGTGAGGAGCCCGGTGAACCTGGAACTCGCGTTGCGCATGTGCGAGGCCGCGGTGAGGCAGGCGGCGCGGGAGGGGGCGCTCATCTCGGTGGCGGTGGTCGACGCCGGCGGGCACCTGGTCGCGTTCCAGCGGATGGACGGCGCGCGGATCGCCGGTCCGGCCCTGGCGGCCGCCAAGGCGTACACGGCGGTGGCCCATCACATGCCGACCGCCGACCTGGCGCCGCTGGCGGTGCCGGGCGGCGAGCTGTACGGCCTGGCGGGCGACCGCTACGTCTGCTCCGGCGGCGGCGTGCCGCTGACCGGCCTCGGGGGCGAGGGCCAGGTGCGGGGCGCGATCGGCGTCAGCGGGGGGAACGTCCGGCAGGACGTGGCCTGCGCCGAGGCCGCAGCCGCACTCCACGAGGGGAGATAACACGGTATGTCCACTAATGTCTATAACCTCTTCGCCAGGTTTCCCATAAAAGAGGACAGCCGGGTTACCTCCGGTGATCGCGGGGCAGTGGACGCCCGTCCCGGACGATGATCGTCCGATGCCGACCCTTTGGAGATTCTCGTGGACGTTCTCGTGCTGCTCGCCCTGGTCTGCTTCCTGGCCTCCGCGATCTGGTCGGCCATCAGCAGGTCGTGGCCGATCGCGCTGCTCGCCGCCGGCGCGTTCCTGCTCACGCTCTCGGAGACCTCGCTCCTCGGCGGGAACTGACGACCCCCGCCCCCGCACCCGCGCTCCGGCTCAGGCGTCCCTCCCGGAGAGGACGCGGTCGATCTCGGCGCGGGTGGGCATGGAGGTGCTGGCGCCCGCGCGCTGCACGGACAGGCCCGCCGCGGCGGTGGCGAAGCGGACGGCCCGGTCAGGGGGCTGCCGCTCGACACTGGCCGCGGCGAGGGCGCCCACGAAGGTGTCGCCCGCGGCCGTGGTGTCCACGGCGGGCACCCGGGGCGCCTCCACGTGCACCACGGGGCCGTCTCCCGAGGCGGTGAGCGCGCCGCGCGACCCGAGGGTGACGATGACCCAGCCGACCGTGCCCCGCAGATCCTCCAGGGCCCGCTCGTGGTCGGCCCGGCCGGTGATGGCCGCGGCCTCGTGCTCGTTGGCCACCAGGACGTCCACGGCCTCCAGCAGCTCGGCCGGGAGCGGCTGGACCGGCGCGGGGGTCAGGATCACGGTGGTCCCGGCCGCGCGGGCGGCGCGGGCCGCGGCCGTGACCGCCTCGATGGGGAGCTCCAGCTGCAGCAGGAGCACGTCGGAGCGGGAGATGACCTCGATCTCGGCCGGCGAGGGGGAGGTCACGGTGCCATTGGCGCCCGGGACCACGATGATCGAGTTGCCGCCCCCGCCGTCCACCACGATCTGGGCGATGCCGGAGGGGCCGGGGGCCGTGCGCAGGTCCCTCACGTCGACCCCCGCCTCGGCGAGCGTACGCCGCATCTCGGCCCCGAAGTCGTCGTCGCCCACGGCGCCGAGGAAGGCCACCGGGGCGCCCGCCCGCGCCGCGGCGATGGCCTGGTTGGCGCCCTTGCCGCCGGGGACGGTGACGAAGGACCTGCCGGTCACGGTCTCGCCGAGCGCGGGGGCGACGTCGACGTAGGCCACCAGGTCCATGTTGGCGCTGCCGAAGACCGAGATCATTGTTCCTCCACGCTCAGGGCCGCTTGCGCGGTCTCTCGTCCGGTCCGGTCGCGCCGGGGACCGGTGACGCCGCCCGCGTGACCGGCCTCCGGGACCGGCCGCGCACGACCCGCCCCCGCCGGGGCACCCGGTGCCGCGTGCGGTTGCGGGTGCCGTGCCGCCGGCGGTGCCGTGACGCCCGGCGTCCGTACCGACGGCCGAGCCTACAGGGAGCCCTCCCGGCGGCCTCGGGCGAGGTCAGGAGCGCAGGTAGGCCAGGACGGCGAGGACCCGGCGGTGCTGGTCGCCGTCCTCGGCGTACAGGCCGAGTTTGGCGAAGATGCTGCGGATGTGCTTCTCCACGGCGCCGTCGCTGACCACGAGCTGGCGGCCGATGGCCGGGTTGGACCTGCCCTCGGCCATCAGGCCGAGCACCTCGCGCTCCCGCGGGGTGAGCTGGGCGAGGGGATCGTCACGCCTGCGCCGCACCATGAGCTGGGCCACCACCTGGGGATCGAAGACCGTGCCGCCGGCCGCCACCGTGCGCAGGCCCCCCATGAAGTCGTCCACGTCCACGACGCGGTCCTTGAGCAGGTAGCCCACCGCTCCCCTGGCGTCGGCCAGCAGGTCGTCGGCGTAGGAGACCTCCACGTACTGGGAGAGGATCAGCACCGGGGTGCCCGGCACCCTGCGGCGCGCCTCCACCGCCGCCCGGAGCCCCTCGTCGGTGAAGCCGGGCGGCATCCGCACGTCCACCACCGAGACGTCGGGCCTGTGCTCGGCGACGGCGGCGACCAGGGCGTCCCCGTCCCCCACGGCGGCGACCACCTGACAGCCGAACTCCTCCAGCAGCCTGATCAGCCCCTCCCTGATCAGCACCGCGTCATCGGCCACGACTACCCGCACGGAACCTCCGCCACTATGACCGTCGGCCCGCCGACGGGTGAATCGACCGTCAGCTCGCCGTCCACCGCCCTCAGGCGGTCGCCGAGACCCGACAGGCCGTGTCCCTTGGCGACGTGCGCGCCGCCGACCCCATCATCCCCGATCGTGAGCATCAGGAAGTCCCCGGTCCTGGTCAGCGTCACGGTGCAGACCGTGGCGCGGCTGTGCTTGGCCACGTTGGTGAGGGACTCGGCGACGACGAAGTAGACGGTGTTCTCCACGGCGGCGGGGAAGCGCTGCTCGATCTGCAGGTCCAGCTCGACCGGGACGGTGCAGCGGCCGGCGAGCGCGGCGAGCGCCGGGGCCAGGCCGCGGTCGCTGAGGATGGGCGGGGCGATCCCGCGCGAGAGGGCGCGCAGCTCGTCCAGGGTCTCGCGGGTGGAGGTGATGGCCTGGCCGAGCATCCGGCCGACGGCCTCGGGGTCGCGCTTGAGCTGGCGCTGGGCCCGTGACAGGTCCATGGCCAGGGAGACCAGGCGCTGCTGGGGGCCGTCGTGGATGTCGCGCTCCAGCCGCCGCAGCGCGTTGGCCTCGGCCGAGACCGCGGCGGCCCGGCCCTCCGCCAGGTCGTCGATGCGCTCGTGCAGCTCGGCCACCCCGGTCAGCATGGCCCTGCCGAGCCCGGCCTGCACCAGCGCGGCGCCGCGCACGATCATCGGAAGGGTGATCGCGAACAGCATCCCGATGACGGTGTTGACGAACACCTCGGCCCACAGGCCGTTGCCCAGGCCGAGAAGCCTGGCGAGCCCGCCGTCGTTGCCGGGGATGGCGTAGACGATCCACCCGTAGAGCGGGTAGGTCAGGCCGACGATCGTCCCGGCCCACCAGGTCACCGTCAGCACGAAGGTGACGATGGAGATCGGGAAGGCCACGATGCCGTGGAGCAGGTCGAGCCAGGACTGGCCGTTGGTGAACGGGTTGACCATCCTGCGGAACCAGCCGGCGGCCGCCGGGGACGGCCGGTACCTCGGCCGGGCGACCGGGCGGCCGAGCACCTCGGGCAGCCAGCGCCGCTCGACGTCGGCGAAGCCGCGGGCGACCAGCAGGGTCCCCGCGAGGACGGGCAGGCCCACGAAGACGACGGACGTCGCCGCGCCCGCGACGAAACCCGCCACCATCAGGACGAACCAGATGATCGACAGGGGGAAGCCCACGACCAGGTACCGGGTGTCGGTGCCGATGCGGCGCAGCAGGGGTCTCATGGGGTCAACGCTATGGGGGCGGGCCGCGCCGATCGAGCCGGTGGACCCTTCCGGCGGGGTGGGGCCAGCCCTACCGGCGCCGGTGGTGTGATCCGTCCCGAAGACTGCTGCACGCGTCAGTGCGTCCCGGGGGCCCGGCGAGGAGGCTTTTCCCATCGCCTCACCCGTCCCCGTGGAGAATCGAGACCCCGTGACCGCCGTGATCCCCCGCCCGGCACCCCGCCCGCCCGCCCGGCCGGCGACCGCGTCGGCCACCGCGTCGGCCACCGCGACGGCGGTCGCTCCGCCGGTCGTGCCGGCGCCCCGCCCGGCGCGGGCGCCGTCCGGCCGCGACCCCTTCGTCGACGTGCTCCGGGTGTTCGGCATGGCCCTGGTGGTGCTCCAGCACTGGAGCATGCCGGTGCTGTCCTTCGCCGAGGACCGGATCGTCACCGGGAACGCGCTGGCCTGGGGGAACGCGTGGGCGATCACCTGGATCAGCCAGGTGATGCCGCTGGTCTTCTTCGCGGGCGGCGCGGCCGGGGCGATCAGCCGCCGCCGCGCGGCGCGGCGCGGCGACGCGCCCGCCGCGTGGCTGGCGGCGCGCGTGCGCAGGCTGGCCTGGCCGGTGCTGCCGCTGGCGGCGGTCTGGGTCCCCCTGCCGCACCTGCTCGCGGCGCTCGGCATCCCCGAGCAGCCGGTCGCGACCGCCTCGCGGCTGGCCGGGCAGCTCCTGTGGTTCCTGGTGATCTATCTCGTGGCGGTGGCGGCGACCACGCCGATGCTCCGGCTGAACGCGGTGCACGGCTGGCGGGTTCCGGCCGTGCTGGCGGCGGCGGCCGTGGCGGTGGACGTCCTGCGCTTCGCCGGGGGCCTGGAGGTGGCCGGCCTGCCCAACACGGTGCTGGTCTGGCTCGCGGTGTACCAGCTCGGGTTCCTGTACGCCGACGGCAGGCTGACCCGCCCCTGGGCGATGGCGCTGGGCGGGTACGGCGCGGCGGCGGCGCTGGTGACCTTCGGCCCCTACCCGGCCAGCATGATCGGGATGCCGGGGGCGGTCTCCAACATGGCCCCGCCCACGGTCGCGCTGCTCGCGGTGGGGATCGGCCAGATCGGGCTGGCGCTGGCCATGCGCCGGTGGATCGTCTCCCTGGCGCGCTGGCCCGGGGTGGCACGGGCGCTGGGCTGGGCCTCGGGCCGGATGATGACCCTCTACCTGTGGCACATGAGCGCGCTGTTCGTCATCGTCTCGGTGGTCGTGGTGGGGCTGGGGATCTCGACGCCCGAGCCGGGCGGCTCGGCCTGGCTGTCGGGCTGGCCGCACTGGCTGCTCCTGCTCGCCCTGGCCATGTGGCCACTGCTGCGGGGATTCACCCGGTTCGAGACTCCCCCGGCGTGCGGGCCGTACACCGGCGGGCCGGTCAGGGCCGCGACGGCCACCGTCCTGGTGGGGCTGGGGCTTCTCACGTTCACCGTGGCCGGTTTCGTGCCGGGGACCGTGCCCCTGATCGGGACGGGTGCGCTCGTGGCGGGGCTGGCACTGACCGGCCCGCTCACGCGCGCCGTCCGATCGTCAACGAATGGTTGACGAAATCGACTTCGTCAACCTATGGTTGACGCATGACCCCACCCGTCCAGCGCACGTGGACCCTCGGCTACACGTTGCTGATGATCCCGCCGTTCATCGGCCTGCCGATCGTCCTGTTCGATCTCCCACGCTGGGTGGAGATCGTCGCCCTCGTCGCGATCCTCGCCCTCGTCCACACCGGCGTCCGGCTCCTCTACCGGCGGCGGGGCGGGTGGCAGCCCTCGAAGACGCTCCCGGAGCGGGCCGCCGATGACCACTGACCGGGCCGGTTCCGAGGCGGTCCACGAGGCCCTCACCCGGATCCTGATGGAGAACACGGCCGTCGAGGACCCGTACGGCACCGAGGACTTCCTGCGGCTGGTCGCCGGCGCCGCCACGCTGCAGGAGGAGGCGACCACGCTGCTGCGCACGACCGTCACCTCGGCCCGCGCCGCCGGCGTCACCTGGCAGAGCATCGGCGCCACGCTCGGGATGACGAAACAGGCGGCGCAGAAGCGGTTCGCGCCGCCCCTCGCCCCCAGCGGCACCGGCCTGGACCCGCACGAGCGCATCCTCGGCCCGACCACCACCTTCGACGAGATGCACGAGCTCGCCCTGGCCGGCCGGTACGGATGGCACAGCGTGGAGTTCGGCGCCACCTACCACCGCGTCGTCCGGTCCGGCACGCAGTGGGAGCACACGCGGGTGACGATGTCGCCGGGCGAGGTCCGGCGGCTGCGCGCCGAGGGCTGGGAGGTCGTCGGCTCGAGCTTCCCCTACACCTACCTGAAGCGCGACACCGGCGTCCCCGCGCTCCAGGAGCCGTCCCTCCACGACCCCGTAAAAAAACGGTCATGACAACGCGATGTCATGCGTTTTCCGGTGGGGGCGGTGTGATCCAACGCCCCCACCGGTCCGACCATCGCGAGTTCTTCGGCAGTATTGGACCGTGAGCCTTGTAGACCGCCTGCCAGAAGAGATCGACGCCGACCCCGACACCATCTTCGACGCGTTCGTCGAGTGGAACTCCGAGCGGGGGCTGACCCTCTACCCCGCGCAGGAGGAGGCTCTGATCGAGGTGGTCTCGGGCAACAACCTGATCCTGGCCACCCCGACCGGCTCGGGCAAGAGCCTGGTCGCCGCCGGAGCGCACTTCACCGCGCTGACCAGGGACGTGCGCACCTTCTACACCGCGCCGATCAAGGCGCTGGTGTCGGAGAAGTTCTTCGACCTGTGCGCGGTGTTCGGCACCGAGAACGTCGGGATGATGACCGGCGACGCCAGCGTGAACCCCGGCGCGCCGATCATCTGCTGCACCGCGGAGATCCTCGCCAACGTCGCGCTCCGCGACGGCGCCCAGGCCGACATCGGCCAGGTCGTGATGGACGAGTTCCACTTCTACTCCGAGCCCGACCGGGGCTGGGCCTGGCAGGTGCCGCTCCTGGAGCTGCCGAACGTCCAGTTCATCCTGATGTCGGCGACCCTGGGGGACGTCACCAGGTTCGAGGAGGACCTCACCCGGCGCACCGGCAGGCCCACCGCGACGGTCAAGAACGCCGAGCGCCCGGTCCCGCTGGTCTACTCCTACCGGATGACCCCGCTGCACGAGACGCTGGAGGAGATGCTCACCACCAACCAGTACCCGGTCTACGTCGTCCACTTCACCCAGGCCTCGGCCATGGAGCGGGCGCAGGCGCTGATGAGCATCAACATGTCGAGCAAGGCCGAGAAGGAGGCGATCGCCTCCATGATCGGTCACTTCCGGTTCACCACGAAGTTCGGCCAGGCCCTCTCCCGCCTGGTGCGGCACGGCATCGGCGTGCACCACGCCGGGATGCTCCCCAAGTACCGCCGCCTGGTCGAGCGCCTGGCCCAGGCCGGCCTGCTGAAGGTCATCTGCGGCACCGACACGCTCGGCGTCGGCGTGAACGTCCCGATCAGGACCGTGCTGTTCACCGCCCTGTCGAAGTACGACGGCAACAAGGTGCGCCGGCTGCGCGCCCGCGAGTTCCACCAGATCGCCGGGCGGGCCGGCCGGGCCGGGTTCGACACCATCGGCTACGTCGTCTGCCAGGCGCCCGACCACGTGGTCGAGAACGAGAAGGCCCTGGCCAAGATCGGCGACGATCCCAAGAGACGGCGCGGGTTCGCCCGCAAGAAGCCGCCGGAGGGCTTCGTCGGCTGGAGCGAGGAGACCTTCGAGAAGCTGCAGACCGCCGAGCCGGAGCCGCTGAACTCCCGCTTCAAGGTCAGCAACGCCATGCTGCTCGCGGTGATCAACCGTCCCGGCGACTGCTACGCGGCCATGCGCCACCTGCTGACCGACAACCACGAGGACCGCAAGTGGCAGCGGCGGCACATCAGCCAGGCCATCGCGATCTACCGGTCGCTGCTGGCCGGGGGCGTGGTGGAGACGCTCTCCGAGCCCGACGACCAGGGCCGGCTGGCCCGCCTCACCGTCGACCTGCAGGAGGACTTCGCGCTGAACCAGGCACTGTCCACCTTCGCGCTGGCGACCCTGGAACTGCTCGACATGGAGTCGCCGAACTACGCCCTGGACATGGTCTCGATCATCGAGTCCATCCTCGACGACCCCCGCCAGATCCTGTCCGCGCAGCTCAACAAGGCGCGCGGCGAGGCGGTGGCGCAGATGAAGTCCGACGGCGTCGAGTACGAGGAGCGGATGGAGCTCCTGGCCGACGTCACCTACCCGATGCCCCTGGCCGACCTGCTGCTGGGCGCCTACGAGACCTACCGGCGCGGCCACCCCTGGGTGGGCGACTACACGGTCAGCCCCAAGAGCGTCGTGCGCGACATGTACGAGCGGGCGATGACCTTCGCCGACTACGTGCAGTTCTACGAGCTGACCCGCTCCGAGGGCACCGTCCTGCGCTACCTCGCCGACGCCTACCGCACCCTGTCGCGGACCATCCCCGAGCACCTCAAGACCGAGGACCTCGTCGACCTCATCGAGTGGCTCGGCGAGCTGGTCCGCCAGGTCGACTCCAGCCTGCTGGACGAGTGGGAGCAGCTGCAGAACCCGACCGGGGAGGTGGAGGCGCCCACCCTGGAGGAGACCACCAAGCCGGTCACCGCCAACACCCGCGCGTTCCGGGTGCTGGTGCGCAACGCGATGTTCCGCCTGATCGAGCTGGCCGCCGTCGAGGACGAGCAGGAGCTGGAGCGGCTGGCCCCGGACGTCGACTGGGGCGCCGCGCTCGACGCCTACTACGACGACCACGAGGAGATCGGCACCGGACCGGACGCGCGCGGTCCCGGCCTGCTCCGCATCGAGGAGGAGAAGGAGTTCTGGCGGGTCCGCCAGGTCGTCGCCGACCCGGCGGGCGACGGCGACTGGGGCATCGACGCCCAGGTCGACCTGGCCGCCTCCGACGAGGAGGGCCGGGCGGTGGTCCACGTCGTCGGCCTGAACCGCCTCTGAGAGCGGCACCGAGACCGGCACCGGGAGCGGCGAGGGGTCGCCTCCGGGATCACCTTCGTGCCGTGAGCCGGGAGAATGGCGGGATGAGCGACGAAGCGATCAGGCAGGTGCTGGGCCTGCTGTACCAGGAGGACACGCTGCGGGTGCTGGCGGCTCTGGCGCTGGGGGGTGAGCCCGAGAAGGAGTCCGGCCTGGAGCGGGAGGCGGTCAGGCGCGCCCTGGACCGCTTGGAGCGCGGTGGCCTGGCCGTACGGGGGGAGGGCGGCCGGTGGGAGGTGCGGCGCGAGCGGTTCCGCGAGCTGCTGCACGCCACGGCCAGGCCCGCGGCCCCGGTCTCCCCGCAGGAGAAGGTGCTGCAGTCCTTCCTCGTCGAGGGGCGGCTGCGGGCGATCCCCAGCAAGCGCGACAAGCAGCTCGTCGTGCTCGACTACGTGGTCCAGGTCTTCGAGCCGGGGACGCGCTACTCCGAGAAGGACGTCAACGTCGCGCTGCGCGCCTTCCACGACGACTACGCGGCGCTGCGGCGCTACCTGGTCGACGAGGGCATGCTCAGCAGGGAGAACAACGTCTACTGGCGCAGCGGCGGCTCCGTCGAGGCCTGACGGCGGACGGCGCCGGGACACCCGGGCACCCGGACGCCGGCCGGTCGGGTCCGGGACGCGGGCCGGGCGGGCGCCCGGTCGCCGGTCGATCGGTCCGGACGGCCCGGGCGGCCCGGCCGCGCGGGTCAGCCGTAGTACCCCTTCGCGCCGTCGTGCAGCGGCACCGGGCCGGTCCTCGGGGCGTTGTCGCGGGTGATGTCCCCGGCCGCCGGGTGCACCTTCTCCAGGTCGGCCTTGCGATCGAAGATCAGTTTCGTCAGGCTCCCGGCCAGGGCCGGGTCCATCGTCTCGTTCACCACGAGCAGGTTGGGCACCGCGATGGTGGACACGTCGGCCGGGGTGCCGTAGACGTCCTTGGCGATCGTGCCCTCGGCGTACACCTCGCCGTGCTCGGCGCGCATCGCGGGCAGCACCGCGTCCAGCGGCACGAAGGCGACCTTCCCCTTGAGCGAGGTGAACAGGTCGGTGATGCCGGGCGTGGGCAGGCCGCCCGACCAGACGAGGGCGTCGAGGTCGCCGTCCTTGAGGGCCTGCACGCTCTCGGGCAGGCCGAGCGCCTGGCGGTCGACGTCCTTGTCCGGGTCGAGCCCGGCCGCCTTCAGCAGGCGCAGCGCGATCACCTCGGTGCCGGAGTTGGGCGAGCCGGTGGAGACCCGCTTTCCCCTGAGGCCGGCGATCGACGTCACGCCGGAGGCGGTGGCGGCGACCACCTGGGTGGAGTTGTCGTAGAGGCGGGCCAGGGCGCGGATCGGCTGGGGCGCGGTGAAGGCCCCCTTGCCCGCGACCGCGTCGGCGGCGGTGTCGGCCAGGGTGAAGGCGATGTCGGAGTCACCCCTGACGACGCGCTGAACGTTCTCCACCGAGGCGCCGGTCGCCTCGGCGGTGGCCTGGTGGCCGGGCAGGTGCCTGCCGATCTGGTCGGCCAGTCCCCCGCCCAGGACGTAGTAGACGCCGGTGGTGTTGCCGGTGGCGATCGACAGCCGCCTGCCCGCGGCGGCGGTGCCGTCGCCGCTCCGGGCGGCCTGCTCGGCCTGCTGGGCCGACCGGTCGCCGCCGCAGCCGCTGAGGAGCCCGCCGAGCATCAGCGTCCCCGCCGCCAGCAGGGCGGCCACTCGTCTGACGGTCATCGCCTCACCTCTCGTTTTCTCGTCAGCAGATGCAGGAGAACGGCCAGGGCCAGCAGCCCCGCCCCGGCCAGCGCGGGCAGCGGCGACAGGAACAGCAGCGACACGGCCGCCACCGCGCACAGCACCCGTTCGGCGGGCCCGGCCGGGCCGAGCAGCCGCCCGCCGGTGGCGGCGGCCAGCGCGGCCACCGCCAGCGCCGAGACCGCGGTGGCCGCGACGATCTCGCCGAACGTGCCCTGGGCCAGCAGGGCGGCCCCTCCGGGGGCCAGCACGAAGGCGAACGGCACCAGGAACGCGGGCAGCGTGTACTTCCAGGTGGCGATCATGGTCCGGTAGGCGTCGCCCCCGGTGACCGCCGAGGCCGCGAAGGCCGACAGCGCCGTGGGCGGGCTGACCTCCGACAGCACGGCGTAGTAGAAGATGAACATGTACGCCTCGGGCCGGCCGACGCCCAGGTCCGTCAGCGCGGGCCCGATGATGACGGCCGCGATGACGAACGACGCGGTCACCGGCACGGCCAGGCCGAGCACGAGCACCGCGACCGCGCACAGCAGCGCGGTGACGGCGAGGTTGCCGCCCGAGACGCCGACGATCAGCGAGCTCGCCTTGAGGCCCAGCCCGGTGAGGGTGACGACGGCGACGATCAGGCCGGCCGCCGCGCAGGTCACCGCGACCGGCAGCACACCGGTCACCCCGGCGGCCAGGGCCCGCGCCGCCCTGCGGGGGGTCAGGGCGTGCTCGCGGTCGAGGAAGGAGAGCGCGAGGGCCAGCAGGGTGGCGTACACCACGGCGCGGAACGGCGACTGGCCCAGCGCCATCAGGACGACGATCACGAACAGCGAGCTGAAGTGGTAGCCGAAGCGCCGCACCAGCGGCCAGAGGCGCGGCGCGTCCACCTCGACCGCCCGCGTCCCGTACCGGCGGGCGTCGATCTCGATGGCCAGGAAGATCCCCAGGTAGTACAGGATCGTCGGGACGGTGGCGTACAGCAGCACGGTGAGGTAGCTCACCTGAAGGTACTCGGCGATGATGAACGCCGCCGCGCCCAGCGTGGGCGGCGACAGGATCGCCCCGATGCCGGCCGCCGCGAGGACTCCCCCGCCCTGCTCGGGCGGGTAGCCCGCCCGGCGCAGGATCGGCCAGGCGACGCTGCCCACGCTCACCGTCGTCGCCACGCCCGAGCCGCTGACCGTGCCGAGCAGGAACCCGGCCAGGGTGACGGTGCGGCCGGGCGCCGAGCGCGAGCGGCGGAAGGCGGCCAGGGAGACGTCCACGAAGAACCGTCCCGCCCCGGAGTGGTCGAGCACCGCGCCGTAGACGGTGAACAGGACGATGTAGGTGGCCGCCACGTCCAGCGGGACGCCGTACACGCCGTCGGTGCCCATCACGAAGGAGACGACGATCCGGTCCAGGTCGTAGCCCCGGTGCCCGACGACCCAGTCGAAGGGCAGGTAACCGCCGTAGTAGGCGTACGCGGCGAAGGCGACGCAGACGGCGGGCAGGATCCACCCGACGGCGCGCCGGCAGCCCTCCAGCACCAGCAGCACGATGACGGCCCCGGCCACCACGTCGAGCGTGGTCGGCTCGAAGGCGCGCCGGATGAAGTCGTCGAAGACCACCAGCGGGTAGAGGCAGGCGGCCAGGGAGAGCGCGGCCAGCGCCCAGTCGACGGCACCGGGCCGGTCGGTGCCGCGCCGTCCCGGCTTGTGGCAGACGAAGGTGAGCGGCAGCACGACCGCGAGGAAGACCATCCGGTACGGCAGCACGGCACCGGCGCGGAAGGCGCGGTAGAGGACGTAGAGCGACAGGCCGAGGGCGACCAGCGTGACGGCCCGCGCCACCGGGCCGGAAAGGCGCCGGGCGGGTCGTTCCGCGTCGAACTCCGCGATCAACTCGTCCGCTGAAGTGGTGCTCGCCAACCGCCGTCCCCACGTGTGAGCCGCGACCTCTGACCGCAGATTACAGAGATCGTTGACCCGCGTCCGTCAGAGCGCGGTCACATTCGCGTCACACCTGCGGCGCGGGACGTTCCCCACCGGCACGGCACGGCGGAGGGCGCGGCAGGACCGGCGGACGGCACGGCCGGGGGCACGCGAGCCTGGGCGGCGCGCCGGGCCGGGGGACGCCGGGCCGGGGGACGCCGGGCCGGGGAGCGCGCCGGGCCGGGGCTGGCCGGGGTGTCAGCCGCCCGAGGTGTCGTTCTCGGCGTCGGCGGAGGGGACGGCGAGGTCGTAGGGGTCGTCCAGCCAACCGGCCGGGAGCTGGACGCGGTCGCGGGGGTTGGTCTTGCCGCGCGGCAGGTCGGCGCCTTCGGGCCACGGCTGGTCCGCCTCCAGCTCGGCCAGGCCCTCGCGCAGACCGGCCAGGGTCTCGGAGGTGGCCAGCCGGCGCCGCAGGTCGGAGCCCACGGTGAAGCCCTTGAGGTACCAGCCGACGTGCTTGCGGAAGTCGGCCACGGCGTGCGGCTCGCTCTCGAAGCACTCGGCCAGCAGGGTGGCGTGCCGGTCCATGGTCGCGGCGACCTCGCCCAGCCGGGGGCGGAGGGTCCTCTCGCCCCCCTCGCACATGGCCGCCAGGTCCGCGAACAGCCAGGGACGGCCCAGGCAGCCCCGGCCCACGACGACGCCGTCGCAGCCGGTCTCGTCCATCATGCGGCGCGCGTCGGCGGCGCTCCAGATGTCGCCGTTGCCGAGCACCGGGATCTCCGGCACGCTCTCCTTCAGGCGCGCGATCGCCTCCCAGTCGGCCTTCCCGCCGTAGTGCTGGATCGCGGTCCGGCCGTGCAGCGCGATCGCCGAGACACCCTCCTGCACCGCGATCCGCCCGGCGTCGAGGTAGGTCAGGTGGTCGTCGTCGATGCCCTTGCGCATCTTCACGGTCACCGGCAGCGTCCCGGCGTTGCGCACGGCCTCGCGCAGGATCGCCCGGAACAGGTTCCGCTTGTACGGCAGGGCCGAGCCGCCGCCCTTGCGGGTGACCTTGGGCACCGGGCAGCCGAAGTTGAGGTCGACGTGGTCGGCCAGGTCCTCCTCGGCGATCATCCGCACGGCCCTGCCCACGGTCACCGGGTCGACCCCGTAGAGCTGGAGGCTGCGGGGGCTCTCGTCCGGCTCGAACCTGATCATCTTGAAGGTCTTGGCGTTGCGTTCGACCAGCGCCCGCGTCGTGATCATCTCGCAGACGAAGAGGCCGCCGCCCTGCTCGCGGCAGAGCCCCCGGAACGCCGTGTTGGTGATCCCGGCCATGGGCGCCAGAACGACCGGCGGCCACACCTCCAGCGATCCCAGCTTCAACGTCTCCACCCGGCTTTTCTACCGCACCGCGACGAGCAGGACGAATCCTCGCTGGATATGGTGTCCCTGGTTCAGTCAGACGTGGCATGGGAGGCCCCGGATGCTCCTGCGACTGCGGATCGCGCTGCCCGACCAGCCGGGCTCCCTGGGGAAGGTCACCCGCGTCCTCGGTGTCGCGGGCGCGGACATCACCCAGGTCGTCGTCCTGGACCGCGGCGAGGGCCGGGCACTGGACGACATCACCGTCTACTGGCCCGACTCCGCCTCCCGGCAGGCCCTGGTCGACGGGCTGGGGAGCGTGCCGGGGGTGACGATCGAGGGCATCTGGGGCACCCGCGAGGCGCCGGGCACCTACCCCGAGCTGGAGATCCTCAAGTACATCACCACGGCGGGCGACCGCGCCCTGGCCACCCTGCTGGACTCCATGCCGGTGCTGTTCAGCGCCGACTGGGCCGCGGCGGGCACCGAGCGCGTCCCCCGCGCGATCGCGCACTCGAGCTGGCGCGCCCCCGAACAGGTGCCCTTCCCCGACGACACCCCGGCCCGCCCGACGGCCCTGACCCTCGACGGGGGGCTGCACGTGATCGCCGCGCCGCTGCCGCCGCTGGCGCTGACCTTCCTGCTGGCCCGTGCCGACGGCCCGGCCTTCCACCGCATCGAGGTGCACCGCCTCACCCGCATCCTGGAGATCTTCCTCACCCTGCCCGCGGTCGAGCGGGTCGTGGCCCGCCAACTGCGCCGCCCTCCGGAGACGGGGCCGGCGCCGGGACCGGGACCGGGTCGGGAGACGCGGCCGGAGACGGGGCCGGGGCCGGTGGGGTGAGACGGTCGAGCCGTCCGTTCGGCCGGTCCTCCGGGACGGCCGGTTGAACGGACGGTTACGCAACCGTCGGGAAAACCCGCTAGAGTTCTCTCGTCGCCACCGGGTGTGAAACCCGGAGGAAACACGCGGAAGTGGCTCAGTGGTAGAGCATCACCTTGCCAAGGTGAGGGTCGCGGGTTCGAATCCCGTCTTCCGCTCGGAAAGGGGCTCCGGCCCCCCACTCGGTGGAGTGGCCGAGAGGCGAGGCAACGGCCTGCAAAGCCGTCTACACGGGTTCAAATCCCGTCTCCACCTCTGGTTTCGACGAGGACGATTAGCTCAGCGGGAGAGCGCTTCCCTGACACGGAAGAGGTCACAGGTTCAATCCCTGTATCGTCCACCACCCCTCCATGGCGCCCGTGACACCCACGGGCCGACCAGGTCGAACGGCCGCCGGCACCCCGTTTCGGGAGGCTCGGCGGCCTTTCCGCTTTCCGGCCGGGCGAGGGGGCGCGCGGCCGGGCGGGCTCAGCCGGTGCGGCCCTCGGCCGTCGCGGCGTCCACCGGTACGGACCGGAGAAGGATCGCGGCCAGGACCGCCGTCAGCGCCATGACGACCGCCCCCAGGACGGCGGCCGTCTGCAGGCCGCCGGTGAAGGCCGACCGCGCGACGTCGAGCAGCACCGCCGCGGCCTCCCGGTCCGGCAGTCGCTCGGCCACCCCCACCGCGCCGCCCAGGGTCTCGCGCGCGGCCAGCGCGTCCTCGGCGGACAGTCCGGCGGAGCCGCCCGCGGCGACGAATTCGCGGGTGTAGACGGCCAGCCCCATGCTGCCCAGGACGGCGACGCCGAGCGCGCCGCCCAGCTCGGTGGCGGCCTCCATCACCGCGGAGGCCGAGCCGGCCCGCTCCGGCGGGGCCAGCGCGACGATCACGTCGGAGGCCACCGCCTGCACGGCCCCGATCCCGGCCCCCAGCAGGACCAGGCCGACGACGAGGAGCCACCGCCCGGACGAGACGTCGATCCGGCTCATCACCGCGAACCCGCAGGCGGCGAGCATCATGCCGGTGCCCATGACGTGTCCGGGCCGCACCCGCTGGGCGATCACGGCGGCCAGCATCGACCCGGCGAGGGCGCTCCCGGCGGCCGGCAGGGTGAGCAGGCCCGCGACGAGCGGGCGCAGGCCGAGCACCGTCTGCAGGTACTGCGCGACGAAGTAGAACAGCCCGACCAGGGCGAAGACCGCGAGCGTGCTCGTGATCAGGGACATGGTGAAGGCGCGGCCGGAGAACAGCCGCGGGTCCAGCATCGGGTGGGCCAGCCTCCGCTGCCGGCGCAGGAACACGACGCCGGCGAGCACGCCCGAGGCGACGGCGAGCAGCGCTCGGGGGCCGAAGTCGTCGGCGGCGAACTGCTTGACGCCGTAGACCACCGGCAGCACGGCCGCCAGCGAGAGCACGGCCCCGGCGAGGTCGAACGGCCCCGGGCGGGGGTCGCGGTACTCGGGCAGCAGGAGCGGCCCCAGGATCAGCAGCAGGATCATGACCGGCACATTGATCATGAATACCGAGCCCCACCAGAAGCGCTCCAGCAGCCAGCCGCCGACGATCGGCCCCAGCACGCTCCCCCCGGCGAAGCCGGCGGCCCAGACGCCGACGGCCATCCTGCGCTGCCGCGGATCGCGGAACATGGTGCGGATCAGCGCGAGGGTGGGCGGCATCAGGGTCGCCGCCGCCGCGCCCTGCAGGGCGCGGGCCGCGATGAGCAGGTCGGCGCTGGGGGCGTAGGCGGCGACGACCGAGGTGACGCCGAACGCGGCCGCGCCGATCAGCAGCAGTTTCCGGCGGCCGATCCTGTCGCCCAGCGCGCCCATGGTGATCAGCAGGCCCGCCAGCAGGAAGGCGTAGATGTCGACGATCCACAGCAGCCGGGGACCGCTCGGCGCGAGGTCCGCGCTCAGGAAGGGCAGCGCGAAGTACAGCACGGTCACGGTCACGGAGATGAGCAGGACGGGCAGGACGAGGACCGCGAGCCCGAGCCACTCCTTCCGCCCGGCTCCGGCTCCGGCTCCGGCTCCGGCTCCGGCTACGTCCCGTGCCATGGTCGCGCCTCCGTGGGTACCGTGTACGTGCAAATCGTGCATACATCGTACGCACGATTTTTGAAGATCGGCAACAGTGAGTCCTCGGCCCCGTTTTCGCCCACTGGACTTTGCGATCGGGGGGAAATACGGCATTCTCATCTCGTCGCCGGAGTCGGCCTCCATGAATCGTCACACTGTCGCCACACATTACGTCACGGAGGAGCCGTGTTAAGGTTTCGTCACACATCAGGGACGCG
This sequence comes from Streptosporangium sp. NPDC023615, assembly GCF_040640155.1. Taxonomy (NCBI): domain Bacteria; kingdom Bacillati; phylum Actinomycetota; class Actinomycetes; order Streptosporangiales; family Streptosporangiaceae; genus Streptosporangium; species Streptosporangium sp. NPDC023615. The sequence continues at coordinate 60,299 of NZ_JBFABE010000009.1, read as the reverse complement.
CCGGAGCCGGACGGAGACCACATGCTGACGTGCGCGCAGTGCGGAAAGCCGTTGCAGGTTCCCGCCCGGGGCAGGCGCCCGCGGTACTGCTCCCGCTCCTGTCAGGCGCGGGCGTACCGGGCCCGTACGGCGGAGCGGGCCGGGGTGTCCGTCCCGCGGGCCGCCTCTCCCGCCGCACGGGGCAAGGCCGGGCCGGCGGACGGGCACGCCGCGTCACCTCGCACCCGGCAGGAGACGGCCGGCCACCACGGACCACCGGCCGGGGACCACCACGAGCCACCGGCCGGCCTGAGCACCGACCGGATCGTGCGCGCCGCGATCCGGATCGCCGACGACGAGGGGCTGGACGCGCTGTCGATGCGGCGCGTGGCGACCGAGCTGGGCGCGGGCACGATGTCGCTGTACCGCTACGTGCCGGGCAAGGACGCGCTCGTGGAGCTGATGGTCGACGCCGTGTTCGGCGAGAGCCCCTGCCCCCCCTCCCCGCCGGGCGGCTGGCGCGCCCGGCTGGAGGTCGCGGCCAGGCGGGAGTGGGCGATGTACTCCCGGCACCCGTGGACGCTGCGCGTCATCGCCACGCCCCGGCCGCCGATCGGGCCGAACGTGATGGCCGACGTGGAGTGGGCCATGCGCGCCGTGGACGGGCACGGCCTGGACCCGACGACGATGCACTGGGTCGCCATGACGGTCAGCGCCCAGGTCCAGGGAGCGGCGCTGCTGCTGGTGAACGAGATCGAGACCGAACGGCGCACCGGCGTCACCACCGGGCAGTGGCGTGCCTCGAAGACGCCGGTGCTCCTGGAGATCCTGGGCTCCGGGCGGTTCCCCATGCTGTCCAGGCTCCACGCGGAGCGGGGCGACGCGATCGACATCGACGAGTGGTTCGAGTTCAGCCTGCGCCATCTTCTCGACGGTCTCGCCGTCCTGATCGACGGGGCGGACGGGGCGGGCGGGGCGGACGGCGGCCGGTACGCGGCACCGGAGCGGGACCGGTAGGAGACACCGGGGCGGGCACGCGGCGCGTCCCGGAGGACGTCTCCCCGCGCCGTGGCTCCCCGCGCCGTGGCCGCCGCGGAAACGATTCCCCTCACGAAAAGGCACGTACCCGCCAATCCGGCCGGCGGGACCGACCGGGCGGGAACGTGAGCGGTCAGGGCCGGTCCGGCGGGAATGCGACCGGCCGGGGCCGGGAATGCGACCGGTCGGGGCCCAGCGGGAATGCGACCGGCCAGAACCGGCCGGGAATGCGACCGGCCGGAGCCGGCCGGACGGGAATGGGCCGGTGAGAACCGGCCGGGAGGAATGCGAGCGGCGCGGAAGGACGCGACGGAATCCGGCCGGCGGAGGCGGGCCCAAGGGGATCCGGCGTCACGGAAAGGCTCGCGCGGTCCATGGGGGCCGCCGTTCCCCCTCGCATCCCCCCACCCCTGTTTCCGGCGGGCCACGCGTTTTTCCAGGGCAGGGGTTCTCACACCGGATCCCGCGTCCTACAGTCGGAGGCGCGGGACGGGAATCACCCGACGACGAAACGCGGTGGGAAAAAGGGCGGAACACATGCCGTGATTCGGACGGCCACGCATTTCCGGAGGAGTACCTTCCCCGCGACGCCCACGACTCCGGAACCAGATCCCCCGTCAGCGATCACAGCGAGGTACATCTCCGTTGAGAATTCTCGTCACCGGGGGCGCCGGATTCATCGGCTCCCACTACGCGCGTACCCTTCTCGGGACGAACGGCCCGGAAATAATCACCGTTCTGGACAAACTTACATATGCCGGAAATTTGGTCAATCTTGCCCCAATTTGGGACGATGATCGTTTCTTTTTCGTCCAGGGTGACATCTGCGACCCCGGGCTCGTCGGTCACCTCGTCGCCGGGCACGACCAGGTGGTGCACTTCGCCGCCGAGTCCCATGTGGACCGCTCGATCCTCGGTGCCGCCGAGTTCGTACGGACCAATGTGGTGGGCACCCAGACGCTGCTGGACGCGGCGCTGCGGGAGGGGGTCGCGTTCCTGCACGTCTCCACCGACGAGGTCTACGGGTCGATCGCCGAGGGGTCCTGGCCGGAGACCGATCCGCTCCGCCCCAACTCCCCCTACGCCGCCTCCAAGGCGGCCTCCGACCTGCTGGCGCTCTCCTACCACCGCACCCACGGCCTGGACGTGCGGGTGACCCGCTGCTCCAACAACTACGGGCCCCACCACTTCCCGGAGAAGGTCATCCCGCTGTTCATCACCAACCTGCTCGACGGGCTGAAGATCCCGCTGTACGGCGACGGCCTCAACGTGCGCGACTGGCTGCACGTCGACGACCACGTCAGGGGCATCGAGCTGGTCCGCGCGGCGGGCCGTCCCGGCGAGGTCTACAACATCGGCGGCGGCACCGAGCTGAGCAACAGGGAACTCACCGACCTGCTGCTGGCGGCACTGGGCGCGGACGAGAGCAGCGTCGCCTACGTGGAGGACCGCAAGGGCCACGACCGGCGCTACTCGGTCGACTGGAGCAAGATCGAGAAGGAGCTCGGCTACCGCCCCGCGAAGGACTTCGCCACCGGCCTGGCCGAGACCGTGGCCTGGTACCGCGACAACCGCGTCTGGTGGGAACCGCTCAAGGCGGGCTCACCGACCGGCTGACCCCGCCGCACCCCCGTCCCCGTCCCCGTCCCCGTCCCCGTCCCCGTCACTGTCCCTGTCCCTGTCACTGCCCCTGTTCCCGTCCTCCTGCCCGGCCCCGGGCGCTCGCCTCCTCCCGTCCACCGGCCTCGGTGGTCGCCGGGGAGGCGGGCTGAGGAGGCGCGTAACATCGGCGTTCTGCGCTACTCATTCGGATCCCCTCACGGACCCAGGGACACAAGACGATCATGAGCGACTCCTTCCTTCCCGCCGCCCGCGTGGCGACCGGCCCGGCGAGGCCTCCGGGCGCCCACACCGGGCCCCGGTCCACCCGGCCGGAGACCCGCGCCGGCGCCATCGCGCCCGCCCCGGCGGAGGCGTCGTGACCGGCCTCCTGCGCAACCCCGTGAAGAACTACGACTGGGGCTCGCACACGGCGATCGCCACGCTGACCGGGCGGCCGTCCCCCGCCGAACGCCCCGAGGCGGAGATGTGGTTCGGCACCCACCCGTCGGGGTCCTCGTCGGTGCTGCGGGACGGGACCTGGCGTTCGCTGGCCGACACGGTCGCCGCCGACCCGGTGGGTGAGCTGGGCGCGGAGACCGTCGAACGGTTCGGCTCCCGGCTGCCGTACCTGCTGAAGCTGATCGCGGTGGACCTGCCGCTCTCGCTCCAGGTGCACCCCTCGCGCGAGCAGGCCGAGGAGGGGTTCGCCCGGGGCACCTACGTCGACCCGTTCCCCAAGCCCGAGCTGATCTGCGCGCTGACCCCGTTCACCGCCCTGGCCGGGTTCCGGCCGGCCGGGGAGGCCGCCGAGCTCATCGGCGGGCTGGGCCTGCCGGCGCTGGAGCCCTTCGTCGCGCCGCTGGCGGCCGGGGACGTCTCCGCCGCGCTGCGCGCGCTGGTGCAGTGGCCCAAGGAGGGCAGGGCCGAGCTGCTGGACGCGATCGCGCGGGCCGCCGCGGCCGACGGCGGCCCCGACCACGAGCTGGTCGTACGGCTGGCCGGGATCCATCCCGAGGACCCGGCCTGCCTGGCGCCGCTGTTCCTGCGGCGCCACGACCTGCGGCCGGGTGAGGCGATCTTCCTCGGCGCCGGGGTGCTGCACTGCTACCTGAGCGGCTTCGGCGTGGAGATCATGGGTGGCTCGGACAACGTGCTGCGCGCCGGGCTGACCGGCAAGCCGATGGACGTGGAGGAGTTGCTGCGGGTCACCGATCCCTCGGTGCCGCCGCTGCGGATCGAACCGGAGGGCGGCCTCTACCGCACGCCCGCGCCCGAGTTCCGGCTCGGCACGGCCGTACCCGGTGCCGGCCTCACCCTCCGGGGCGGGGTGCCGCGCATCCTGCTCTGCACCGCCGGCGAGGTCGAGGGCGGCGGGCACGCCCTGCGCCCCGGCGAGTCCGCCTTCGTGCCCGCCTCGTACGGGCCGGTCGAGCTGCGCGGCTCCGGGACGCTCTTCTGGGCGGAGCCGGGCACGGACTGACCCGCCCGGGGTCGCGTCCCCGGGCGCGCGTCCCCATACCGGCCCGCTATGACGGGTAACCGCGAGGGCGGGCGGGGCGTCCCCACCCGCGAGTCTGGAGGTAATCGATGACACCGTCGGACGTCCTCGCGGATCCGGACCTTCGTCTGGAACTGATCCTGGTCGAGGTGCTGCACCACGAGGCCGAGCAGCTCGCCACCGGCTGAGCGGCCGGGCTCCGGCTCCAACGGGGGGAGCCGGGGCCCCGAAGGCCCGCGTGCGCGACGAGGTGTCATGACCACGCTGGGGGGCACGGACCGGGGATGTCGTCACCGCCTTCCGCCGTGCCCCGGCACGGCGACACCACGACCGGCCGTCTCGCCCGCGCCGTGGCCAGGACGCGCCGGGGAAGGGCGCTGCACCCCTCCGGCGTCACCCTGCGCGGGGTCCTGTCCGTCGAGGAGGAGACGTCCAGGCCGCTGGGGGTCGCCGTCCTCGACCGTCCGGGGCGGACGGAGGTCGTCGTCCGCCTGTCCAAGGCGACCTCGCTCCCCGGGGCCCTGCCCGACGTGCTCGGTCTGGCCGTACGCGTCCCCGACGGCATCGGACCGGGCCGCGACCTCGACCTGCTGCTCTCCACCTGCTGCCCGTTGCCGGTGCTGGACCGGCTGCCCTGGCCGCGTGCCGGTTTCACCACCGGGCGCTACTCCACCCTCGTCGCCTACCGGCACCGCAAGGGGAGCCTCCGCCTGGTCGCCGACCCGTCGGGCCCCGCGGTGCCGCCGGACCCGGCGCTGCTGACCGCCGGCCGCCGCCTCGTCCTCCACCTGGTGGCGCTGCCCTCGCGCGGGCGGTCGTGGACCCTGGCGACGCTGACGGTCGACGGCGGGCCCCCGCTCCCGGACGTCTCCTTCGACCCGGTCCTGAACGCCCACCCCGAACTGCGCCTGCCGGGCTGGCTGGCGCGGTTCCGGCGGCGGGCGTACGCGGGCTCCCGGGAGGGACGCGCGGGAGCCCCGCCGAGCTGACCTTCCCCCGCACGGGGCCGCCCCGTGCGGGGGGAGGGCGGATCTGCTTTCCTGGCGGGGAGCACCGGTCTCAGCGCCGGTCGCGCCCCCTCACGACCGGAGCAGAGCATGCCCATCATCCCGGTGGCCGAACGCACCTGGGCGGCCGTCACCCCGGCCTCCACCTACCTGTTCGGTGTGGAGACCGACACCGGCGCCGCCCCTGACACCGACGCCGGCGACGTCCGCGTCGTGCAGTGGTACTGGGGGCCGAGGCTGCCGGAGGCGGCCCTGGCCGAGGCCGCCCGGTTCCCGACGACGCGGCAGTGGTCGGGTTTCCTCGACCCGCGCGACATCGACGAGCTGCTGCCGGTGGACGGCGGGCGGCGGTGGGGGGTGCCGTCGTTGCAGGCCGTCTACGAGGGCGGGGTGCGTTCGGTCGAGCTGTCCTTCGTGGAGGCCGTCGCGGCGGCCGACGAGATCGAGCTGGTCCTGCGCGACGAGGCGTACGGCCTGAGGGTCGGGCTCCACGTGCGCTGCGCCGACGGCACCGACGTCGTCGAACGGTGGGTCACCGTGGCCAACGAGGGCACGGCCCCCGTGCGGTTCGGCAGGCTCGACTCCGGCAGCTGGGTCGTTCCCGAACGGCCCGCCTACCGCTGCACCACGGTCTTCGGCGGCTGGGGGCGGGAGACGCAGCTCCAGCGGGCCGAGCTGCCCGTCGGGGAGACGACGTTCACCAGCAGGACCGGGACCACGAGCCACCGCGCCAACCCGTGGATCATGGTCGACGCGGGCGACGCCACCGAGGAGAGCGGCGAGGTCTGGGCCGTGGCGCTCGCCTGGAGCGGCTCCTGGCGGCTCACCGCGCAGCACCGGCCCGAGGGCGACGTCGCCGTGACCTGTGGTTTCGGTCACGACGGGCCGCATGCGCACCTGGCGCCGGGCGAGCGCCTGCGCACCCCGTCGGCGCTCGGTCTCCACGGCGACGGCGGGTACGGTGCCGCGAGCCGGGCCTGGCACGCCTACGCCCGCGACCACGTGCTGCCCGCGCCGCGGGAGGAGCGGCCGGTCCTCTACAACTCCTGGGAGGCCACCGGCTTCGACGTCTCCGAGTCCGGCCAGCTCGAACTGGCCGCCAGGGCCGCCGCGCTGGGGGCCGAGCTGTTCGTGGTGGACGACGGCTGGTTCGGCGCCCGCGACCGCGACTCGCGCGGTCTCGGGGACTGGTGGCCAAGCCCCGGCCGCTTCCCCGACGGGCTCACCCGCCTCTTCGACGGGGTCCGCGCCCTCGGCATGGCCGCCGGGCTCTGGGTCGAACCGGAGATGGTCAACCCCGACAGCGACCTGTACCGCGGTCGTCCGGACTGGGTGCTGCACCACCCCCTGCGGCGCCGCGACACCATGCGCAACCAGCTCGTGCTCAACTTCGCGCGCGCCGACGTGCGCGAGTGGGCCGTCGGCTGGCTCGACGCCCTGGTGGGCGAGTACCACCTGGCGTACCTGAAGTGGGACATGAACCGCAGCTTCAGCCAGGCGGGCTGGCCCGAGGCCGGGGAGCGCGCGGACATGCTCTGGATCGAGCACACCGACGGCGTCCACGCCGTCATGGACGAGCTGCGCCGTCGCCGTCCCGGCCTGCGGATCGAGTCGTGCTCGGGGGGCGGCGGCCGGGTCGACCTGGCCGTGCTGCGCCGCACCGACCTGGTGTGGACCTCCGACAACACCGACGCCCGCGACCGGCAGACGATCCAGCACGGCTTCTCGTACCTGTACCCCGCCGGGACGATGTCGGCCTGGGTGACCGACAGCCCCAACCCGCACACCCGCAGGCGGGTGCCGCTGCGTTACCGCTTCCACGTCGCGATGGCCGGGGTCCTCGGCATCGGCGGGGACCTGACGGCGTGGAGCGCCGAAGAACTCGACGAGGCCGCCGGGCTCGTCGCGGCGTACAGGGCGATCCGCCCGGTCGTGCAGCACGGCCGCCTGTACCGCCTGGGAGGCACGCCCGGCCTGACCGCCTCGGCCGTGCAGTACGTCCTGGACGACAGGGTCGTGGTGCTCGCCTACAACCCGTTCACGCTGGACGCGCGGCCACCGAGGCGGCTGCGCCTGGCCGGGCTCGACCCCGAGGCCGTCTACGAGGTCGTGACGAGCGAGGCGGCGACGACCGCGCCGGTGGGCTCCCGCTGGCACGGCCGCACGCTGACGGCCCTCGGGCTCGTCCTGCCCTCCTGGCTCCCGAACGGCCCCGACTACCGCAGCGAGCTGCTGGAGTTGCGCCGGGTGCGGACGCCCTGACTCCTCCGCGTCTCGGCGGGGGCCGGTCGATGAACGTTTCAGCCCACCGCGCGCCGGCCCCCTCCCCCACCAGGGCAGGTCCTCACCCGCGCCGGGGCCGGGCGGGCGTGACCTGTACCGGCGTGATCACCGGTGTGATACTTCCGGTGCCCGCCCCCGGAGGGGCGGGCGGGGGTTTCCCGCCGAACGCCCTTCACCCCGCGAAAGAAGGACTCATGGCTAAAGTACGGACTCTGCTCGCCTCGGTGGTCCTGGCCGGTGGCCTGACCGTCTCCCTCGGCGCCGCGCCCGCCGAGGCCGCCACCCTCAGGAACGTCTACTTCTACGACTGGGACTGCCACCGGGTGGGGAACCTCGGCATCTCCAGCGGCTGGTGGACGTCGTACACGTGCAACCCCGAACACGGTTACTGGTTCCTGTACGCCTGATCCGCCGCAGGCTCCACGGCGCCGGCCGCGCGTCCTGCTCCCCCGGCGCCGTCCGCGCGTCCTCCGACGGCCGGACCCCTCCGGCACGAGCCGGCGCGCGCCGGTGACGGCGACGAGCACCGCGAGGCGGGGCGAGGCGCCGCAAAGCATGGCGAGACGGGGTGAGGCGGGGCGGGGCGGGGCACCCTATCCGCGGCCGGATATCTGCTGCACCGCCCAGCCGTTGCCGTCGGGGTCGCCGAAGAAGAAGAATCCGACGTTGTCGAGGGGGTCCGGTACGGGCCTCGGGTTCTCGCCCAGAACCTGTATCTCCCCGACCTCCACCCCGCGCCCGGCGAGTTCGGCCCGCGCCTTGTGGATGTCCGGGACCACCAGTTGCAACCCCTTGAGCGAGCCCGGCGGCATGTCGGCGACGGCCCCCCTCCCGATGACGATCGAGCAGCCCGACCCCGGAGGGGTCAGCTGCACGATGCGCACCTCGTCGCCGACCCTGGTGTCGTGGTCCACGGTGAAGCCGAGCCCTTCGGCGTAGAAGGTCTTCGCGCGGTCCACGTCCGAGACGGGGACCACCACCACTTCCAGCGTCCAATTCATGATCGTCTACCTTCTCGTCGCAGGTCCCGGGCCGGTACCGGCCCGAGGAGTCGTCATGTCCCGATCGCCGGGCACCGGCCCGGGGTCGTCGTGTCCCGATCGCCGGGCACCGGCCCGTCCGGGCGGCTCCGCGAGCACCTCGGTGAGCCGGTCGTAGCCCTCGGCGACACCGCGCGCCATCGGACGGCGGAGCACGATGTCGCGGCCCTCGCGGGTCGCGTAGAGCACCGTGCTGGTCAGCGTGGTCCTCGCGTCCCGCTCGACGAACTCGTGGGTGACCAGGGTCTCCCCGGGGTACGACTGGTCGTCGAACATCTCGGTGCAGACCAGGCGACCGGGCGGCGAGACCACGCGGTACACGCCGCCCTGCCCCATCTCCTCGCCGCCGGGGCCGCGGGACACGAAGCGCCAGCGGCCACCGACGCGCAGGTCGGCCTCGCAGACGACCAGGTTCCAGCCGCGTGCGCCGTACCACCGTCTGAGCAGCTCGGGCCTGGTCCACGCGTCGAACACCAGGCGCCGGGGAGCGTCGAAGACGCGGGTCAGCACGATCTCCCTGTCCGTCGGTGTCGTCACCTTCAGGGCTCCGGCGTCGTTCACGAGGGACTCCGCCGCTCCCCCTCGCGGGTGCCCTCCTCGGACGTGAGCTCGCCGAACAGCGCGTCGAGGCGCTGGTAGCTCTCCTCCCAGTACCGGCGGTAGTTCTCCAGCCAGTCGGTCGCCGCCTTGAGCGAGCCGGCCTCGAGCCGGCACGGCCGCCGCTGCGCGTCACGGCCGCGCGAGACGAGGCCGGCCCGCTCCAGCACCTTGAGGTGCTTGGACACCGCCGGCTGGCTCATCCGGAACGGCGCGGCCAGCTCCGTCACCGTGGCCTCCCCCGAGGCCAGCCGGGCGAGGATGGCCCGCCGCGTCGGATCGGCCAGCGCGGCGAACGTCGCGTCGAGCAGGTCCGTAGCCATGTACATAACCCCTTCGTTTAATAACCAAATGGTTTTATACATGGGTGCGCATCGATCGTCAACCGGGACGCGGGGGCGGGGCCCCGGCTCCCCTCGCCGGAGCCGGGACCGACGACCACGAGATCGCCCCGGCCGCCCCCCGGGTTACCGGCCATACCCGACCGGTATGGCGAGGCTCCACGCCGACCGGTCCGGGCGGGGTGCGGGGTGCCGCCCCGACGCGGCCGTGAGGGCCTGCCAGTGGACGACCGCGTCGCGCGGGAACGGTCTTCGTCACGGCCCGGCCGTGGCGGCCCGTCCCGTCCGCCCGCGAGCCCGGCGGCGCACGGCGTCCGAGATCTTGGGATACCCGTCCCTCCGGTCTACGCTTGAACGATGGACGAGCGCCAGTTCGTGATAGTCGGTTACGACGACGCCGAGCTTCTCGACATCGCGTGCGTCACCACGAGCCTGTCGATGACGAACGCGGTCGGGAGGGTGTCCCCCCCGTACCGGACGAGGACCGTCAGTCCCGGAGGGCATCCGATCGCGTGCAGCGGGGGCATGACGCTGCAGAGCCACCAGTCGCTCGAACGGCTCACCGGGCCGATCGACACGTTGATCGTCTCCGGCGGCTGGGGTCACCTGAAGGCCGCCGCCAATCCGCTGATCGTCGGCCACGTCCGGCGACTGGCACGCGAGAGCCGCCGGGTCGCGTCGGTGTGCACCGGGGCGAGCATCCTGGCGGCCGCGGGCCTGCTGGACGGCAAACGCGCCACCACCCACTGGCGGTTCGCCGGCGAGCTCGCCGCCCGCCATCCCCAGATCATCGTGGACCCCGACCCCATCCACATCCGCGACGGCGCGGTGGCCACGTCGGCGGGCGTCACCAGCGCCCTGGACCTGACGCTGGCCTTCATCGAGGAGGACCACGGCGCCGAGCTCGCCCGGTGGGTCTCGCGCATCCTGGTGACCTATCTGCAGCGGCCGGGCAACCAGGCGCAGATGAGCATGTTCACCGCCGCCCCTCCCCCGGAGCACGACCTGGTCCGCCACCTGGTCGGCCATGTCAGCGCGAACCTGGACGGCGACCTCACCACGACCGCGCTGGCGGACGCGGTCGGCGTGAGCCCCCGGCACCTCACCCGGCTGTTCCTCGCGCACCTGGGGCAGCCACCGGGCCGCTTCGTCCGGCACGCCCGCATCGAGGCGGCCGCCCACCTGGTGTCCACCACGTCCCTGCCGATGCCGAGCGTGGCGGCACGGTGCGGGTTCGGCACGGCCGAGGCACTCCGCCAGGCGTTCGTGAGCCGGTACGGGATACCGCCGTCGCGCTACCGAGCGGTCCACACCCGGTCCCCGGCCCCGGAGGGGGCCGGGCGCGCGGGGTCGCCGGCGGCGCGCGTCCCGGCCGGCCGGGCACCGGCCGCCGTGAAGGCGCCGGGTGCCGTGCCGACCAGTTCGGTGAAGCGGGTGGCGAAGCTCCCCGGAGAGGAGTAGCCGACCGCGGCACAGACCTCGGTGACGTCGAGGTCCACGCGGCACAGCAGCGCCATCGCGCGCTCGATGCGGCGCGCCGTCAGATAGGCGTGCGGTGACCGGCCGTAGGCGAGCCGGAACCGGTGGCCGAGATGCCCGGCCGGCATGTCCACGCCGCGGGCGAGCGCCTCGATGTCCAGCGGACGCGCGTACTCCCGGTCGATCCGGTCACGGACGCGGCGCAGTCGCGCGAGGTCGTCCAGGTGCCGCGCGGCGGTGAGCGCGCGCGCCCATCCGGGATGACACATGAGAGGTCTCCTTCGGTCGGTGTGCGCGAGCACCCGGGCTGCGTGGCGAGGCGCTCGCCGTGCTCGTCCCCACGGCGGTGATCACGGCCGGTACGGCGACCGGAGGGGGCGGCGCCCCTCCTGGACGCGCACCCGGACGGGTCAGCGCCCTTCCTGGATGCGCACCATGTTGCCCGCGGGGTCACGGAAGGCGCAGTCGCGGATACCGTACGGCTGGTCAGTCGGCTCCTGGACGACCTCGGCGCCGCCGGCCCGCAGCTTCTCGAAGGTGGCGTTGAGGTTCCCTGTGGCCAGCAGGATCCAGCCGTAGGTGCCCTTGGCCATCATCTCGGTGATGGTGCGGCGCTCGTCCTCGGTCATGCCGGGGTCGGCGGCCGGCGGAGCCAGGAGGATGGACGTGTCGGGCTGGCCGGCGGGGCCGACGGTGATCCACCGCATCTTGCCGTGCCCGACGTCGCTGCGCACCTCGAAGCCGAGGACGTCGCGGTAGAAGACCAGGGAGGCGTCCGGGTCGTCGTGCGGGAGGAAGCTCGTGTGAATCGTGATGTCCATGACCGTCACGGTATCCACGACCCGGTGAACGGTGCTTCTCGAATACTGACCGGTCCTGCCGGCGAGCGGAAGGCCCACGGCGTCCCCGAGGACGTCTCGACGACGCGTCCGCGAGCGCGTCCCCGGGAACATTCGTGAGCGTGCCCCCGGGAGACGTCCGCGAGGGCGTCCGCGGTGAGCGTCCGCGGACGGCTCGCCGCTCAGGCCGCGACGGGTGAGAAGGCGCCGGCGTCGCCCTTGCGGACCACGCTGGTGTCGCCGTTGACGCCGATCGGGATGTCACCGGCCAGCGTGATCCGGTGGAGACGCCGCGGCAGGTCGTCGTAGTCCGCGACGGCGTAGTGCTGGGTGGCCCGGTTGTCCCAGATGGCGATGTCGCCGTCGCGCCAGTCCCAGCGCACCGTGTTCTCCAGGCGGGTGATGTGCCGCTGCAGCAGGGAGAACAGGTCGTGGAAGTCGGTGCCGCCCAGGCCCGTGAACGACCTGACGAAGTGGCCGAGCAGCAGGGACGGCTCGCCGGTCTCCGGGTGGACGCGGACGACGGGGTGCTCGGTCTCGAACTCGTCGCTCCGGAACTGATCGCGGTACTCCTGTTCCCTGACGTCGATCCCGCCGATCCGCGGGTGCTGCGCCGCGTAGTCGTACAGGTTCGAGTGCACCGCGCGCAGCCGGCCCGCCAGCGCCTGCAGGCCGGGGTGCAGGCTCCGGTACGCCTCCACGGTGTTGGCCCACACCGTGGTCCCGCCGTAGGGCGGCAGCGTGACGGCGCGCAGCACGCTGATCGCCGGGATCCGGTCGACGAAGGTCACGTCCGTGTGCCAGCTGTTGGCCTTGCCCCGCTCGGAGTCGATCGGGAGCACGGCCTCACCGTCGCCGGTCACCGTCGGGTGCGGCCTGGTGACGGTGCCGAGCAGCCTGGTGAACGCGTGCTGGTCGGCGTCGGTGGCGTGCCGCTGGTCGCGCAGGAAGACCACCCGGTGGCGCAGCAGCGCGGCGCGCAGTTCGGCGACCGCCTCCGGGTGGGCGTCGCCGCCCACCCGGAGGCCGCCGACGACGGCGCCGATCACGCCGCCGACCTGGGTGACGTCGATGTGCCGGTAGGAGTCGCCGGTGACGACGGCGGTCTCGTGGTCGTGGAGCTGGGTCATTTCCCTGCACCTCTCGGTGGGCGATACGGGCGGGTCGTATCCCAGCGTGTGCCAGGCGAGGGGTAATGTCAACTATTCCTACAGGTTTAGTGGGTAATACTCCTCGTCCGGTCGGGGACGCGTCTTCCCCGTCACGCCCGGCCGATCGGTCTCGGGCGCTCCTCCCGTGAAAACCGTTCCGTGCCGGTGATGTTCCGCCGCGGCGGGGCAGAGGGTGGCGCATGGTGAACCCCCTGGACATCGCACTGGTCCTCCTCTTCCTGGTCGTCGCGGGCTTCGCCGTCCGCCGTTGGGCGCGGCAACACCGCTGACACGATGGGACCGCCTTTGACACAGCGGGACCACCGGCCTGTGACGGGCGGGGATCCGGCGGCCCGGGCCGATCCGACGAGGTCGAACGGAAGCCTGCCGCGGGCAGGCGTCGCCCGCACGGCCGAGTGCCGTCGGAGAGGGCCCGAAGCCGTCGCCTCCCAGGCCGGTCCCTCCCGTGCGATCACGCCCTCGGGGGCGCGAAGACCGGCGAGGAACGCCCACCTCGTCCGCGTCCCCGATCGGCAGGGCACCTGGACCCCGTCGAGTCGCTCAGGTCATCCGCGAACGGCACGGGAATCCACGAGCTCGCCTCCACCGATCGGGCACACGGGCCTGATCGAACCCGGACGCTTCGCGTCGCCGGCCGTCGGCCGAGCCCTTTGTCGGTGACCACTGCGATCATGCCGCTACCCGGCCGAAGGAGCGGCGATGACAGAGACCCCCGGAGACTTCCCCTGGCTCTCCGAAGACGGGGCGATGGACGAGATCTATTGTGTGTCCTTCGTCCGGGACCTCTCTCCGGAGGAGGTGCTCCGCCGGTTCGGCGTGGACGGGAGCACCGTTGAGGAGGTCACGTACGCCGAGCTCGAAGAACGCTCCGCGGAGAGCACGATGGGCGGCGGGGCCGGTTGGGTCGGTGCCGTGAGGACCGGTGACTGGACCTTGGTCGTCGAGCCGGAAGGATGGAGGCTCGCCGCCGATTCCGAGGTCATGGCTCGGGTCGGGCGGGGAACCGAGATCGTGTCGGTCTGCTGTCACGACTACGCCTCGGACGCCTTCGCCTACATCGTCGACGGGCAGCCGGTCGTCTGGTTCGATCCCATGATGCCGGGCGCGCGGTCGGGCAACGATCCGGACCGCTTCATCAAGGAGATGCGCGAAGTCGGCCTGGACCCCGACTACGACAGCGACCACTCCCCCATCGACTTCCCGATGGAGCGCTCGTTCGCCCTGGCGAGCAGGATCACCGCTCTCCCCTTCTCTCCGGAGATGCTGGAGCTGCGGTTCCTCGCCGCGGAACCCCTGCGGGACTGACGAAGAAACCGCGCGCCCCCGGCCGGGGAAGGACCCGACGGCCGCGGTTCGTGATTCGCCACCGAACGCGGCAACGCCAGTGACACAAGGCATCCCCGGCAGCAGGCGAAAACCTTCGGCCGCGCACAGGTCGGACGCACTTCACAGGTCTCACGTGGCCGGTCGATACCGGCCGCGCGAGATTGCCGATCGATCACGTCGGGCACACCGGCGAGGCGACTCTCACGACCACCGTGAAAGGATCTCTGCGCCCTTCTCCTGCAGCGTCCTCGTCCGCGCCACAATCCTTGTCGCCGTCATCGGCACGCTGCTCTTCGCCCCGCCGCAGCACATGCGGGCGACTCCTCCACCTGCGACAGAGGACCCGCGATCCTGTCGTCCCTCTCCTCGCCCCCGGCTTCCGTCGATTCGAAGGAAGCTACCGCCACAACGAGAAAACAACCCGTTTCATCTACTATGAGGGTCGCAGGATGAACAGGAGTGCATGAGTTCTGCGATCTGGTCGGGATGCTCGTCGAGCACGGCCATGAATGCCTCCCCCATCCGAGGATCGAGCTGGCTTCCTGCTGCCCTGCGTATCTCGGCCACGGCTTTCTCGAGGGTATAGGCCGGTCGGTAGTCACGGGCGGACATCATCGCGTCGAACACGTCGGCGACCGCCACGACGCGAGCGATCTTCGGGATCTCGTGGCCGACCAGACCCATGGGATAGCCATGGCCGTCGAAACGTTCGTGATGGTGCAGGATCCCTCGTAGGGTCTCACCGACGAGTAGGTCACGGGCGGTCGACTCATGGGTGCCGTCGAAGAGTTCCAGTGCCTGACGGACGATGCTCACGCCGTACGTGACGTGCGACTGGATGAGGGTGAACTCCTCGTCGGTGAGGGCCCCGGACTTACGGAGCACGATGTCCGGGATGGCGAGCTTACCGATGTCGTGCAGGAGCCCTGCGAGGCGTGCCGCCTCGATCTCACCGTGCCGCATCCCGAGCTGGCGGCCGATCATGAGAACCAGTTGAGAGATGCGTTCGCTATGCCGGCGGGTGTAGAAGTCCTTGACCTCCATCGCCGCCATCAAGGCCTCGGCGAGAGCGTCGGTGGCGTCTCCGGCCGTGCGCGGGCCGGTCGACCGTACGGCAGCGGACCCGTCCCCGGCGTCCGCCCGCGCCCGCCAGATCGCCAGCGCCTCCTCCACCCGCCCCTGTCCGACCAGCAGACCGGTCGACCGTACGGCAGCGGACCCGTCCCCGGCGTCCGCCCGCGCCCGCCAGATCGCCAGCGCCTCCCCCACCCGCCCCTGCTCGTCCAGCAGACTCGCCAACCGTACGGCAGCGAACTCGTCCCCGGCGTCCGCCCGCGCCCGCCAGATCGCCAGCGCCTCCCCCACCCGCCCCTGTCCGACCAGCAGACCGGCCAGAAGGGCGGCCGCGTGCCCCTCGCCGGAGTGCATGGCCTGGCGGTAAAGAAGCTCGGCATGGTGATGCAGCAGGCGATTTTGTGCGGCGCCGGCGACGCGGACCTGATCACCGGGGTCGGTGAGGTTCTCGACCAGGGCCTGCCAGCAGGTGGCGGGAACCTCCGCCAAGCGGCGTTGCCGGCCGGCGTGTTGCTGGAGATAGTCGGCGACCAGGTAGCCGGCAGCCTGTCCCATGGCGCCGGGATCGGCGACCGGAGCGAGTGCGGCGGCGGCGCCGTTCAGGGTGCCCGCCGCATAAGCAAGGGCGGTTTCGAACCAGTCGGCCGCAGCGGCCCCGCGCTGGCGCGCGTCACAGTAGCCGGGCGCGGCCACTCGCAGCAGATTCGCGCTGAGTGGCGACACGACGCCAAGGCGAGTCGCGTCGATCGCGGCGTTCAGTACTGCGGCGGCGTAAGGGTCGGCACCACACCACCGATCCACCAGTTGTGGGGCCGCCGCGATCGTCTGGGTCAGCCCGTAGTCGGCTGATCGAAGTGCCAGGGTGATCCGCTGATCTCCAGCGGCCGCCGCGGCGCGGGCGCGTTCGTACTCGCCGGCGCTGAAAGAGGCCGGCAGGTGAACGATGTCGGCCAGATCGAGAAGCTCACGTTCGACCGCGTACAGATCCGGCTGGCTGGACACGGAAAGCGCCGTATAGGTGGTGTAGCGTTCGGGCCACACCGTGGCGATCAACACCGCCCCCGCGCGCAGCAGAGTGCGCACAGTCGCAGCGGTCAGTCCGAGCGGCCCTCCCAGATAACGCTGCAGTTCGTCCAGCCACACCACCAGCCGGGCGGGTGCCTGCTCGGCGACCTGACGGACCTGCTCGGCATCGGCGGGATGAAGCAGCCACCATTGCGGCATCACCGCCCGGATCGCCTCGTACGCACAGCGGGATTTACCCACCGACGAACCTCCGACCAGCACCACCATCCCTCCCTGGTCACTGCTCTTGGCCAGCAGTGCCCGCACCCCACGCGGAGCCGTATCGGTGTCACGAGAGACGTAGACGGGCAGGTCGTCGAATGCGCCCGGGGCGTCGATCGCAGCGTGCACACCCAAGCGCCGGGGATCGGCCCGCTCGACCCGGATCAACTCCGCCGACCTCGTAACGGCAGCCGCCAGGGCCCGCTCCCGAGCCGCCTGCCAGGCTGGCCACCGCACACGTGGCACCATGCACGCCCGCAAGAACAACTCCAGTGTTTCCACACTCGGTCGTCCTTTGGCGAACACATCCGACACGGTGGACTTCGGGAGCTTGCCATCGGCCGCCTTGTTCAGATCGGCGTACGACCGCGTTCCGGCGAGCAGCTTGAGCCCGGCTGCCAGATCATCGACGGTTTGGACGGCCGTGGGGTCCGGTTCATCGGCCGGACCTCCCGGAAGGGACGACCACGACTTGGCGACCATGCGACACCCCCCGGCAGGAATTCGGTCCGCCATGGCCTGTCCGAGGCCTTGGCCCGGACGCGCCGAACCATCTGACCCCTCCTCGGCCCGGAATCAGCCATCTACGCGCCAGCCTGCCTCAATTCGACGTCCACGTCATGTGATGCGGGCTTTTCGTACGAGCCGGTACGGAAGTACTGCCGGAGGGCCACTCTTCAAGCTGTCGTGGATACAAGCAAGCCCGCTACACGACTGGAGCCGGACAGTGCAACCAAGCGAGTGGATCTCTCTGGCCATCGCCGCCATCAACCTGGTCACCGCCTCGATCGGCTGGGCCGGATACCGGCGGTCTCACATCACCACCGCACGCGACTCCGACCAGTTCCCGGGATTCGAACCGCGACGGGATCGCCGGAGGCCCTGACGTACGCGTGCACGATCCTTGTCGCTCGTTGCCCTCAGCGGCCCTGCGGGTGACTTCTCATGACGCAGGGAGACATCATGGCGATCGCGGAGGTAAGCGATAGCGTCCACGGTCCTTCTTCGGGACGTAGTGGTCGATCTTCTCACCGGGACCAAACCGTGCGTGGCCTGGAAGCGACCCGCAGGCACTTCGGTGGCGCTACTTCACACGGAGGGTGAATCGCGGCCGGCAGCGAGCGCACATGCGAACTCCGTCTCCGGATGGCGGTGAGCCTCCCGGCCCGATACCGGCCCTGCACGGCAACATGCCCACCGAGGACGCGAGCCGGCCGTTAGGGTTCGCAGATGCTGCTGACGATCCTGGGCGGATGCGGTGCGTGGCCGGGAGCGGGCCAGGCCTGCAGTGGTTACCTGGTGGAACACGACGGGTTCAGGCTCCTCGTCGACCCCGGATACGCGACCGTGCCACGGCTGCTGGAACGGGTCACCGCCGATCGGGTCGACGCGGTGTTCGTCACCCACGGACACCCCGATCACTGCGCCGATCTGAACCCGCTGTTGCGGGCGCGTGCGTGGAGTGACGATCCGCCGGCGCCGTTGCCGGTGTACGCGCCGCCCGGCGCCCTGGACGCGGTGCTCGCGCTGGACCGCCCCGGAATGCTGACCGACGCCCATGTCCTGCGCGAGTTCACGGCCGGCGACCGGCTCGACATCGGTCCGTTCCGCGCGCGGACCCGGCTGTTGCCGCACTCGGTGCCCAATGCCGGCGTACGACTGACGGCGGGCGGGCGGACGCTCGCGTACACCGGCGACAGCGGCCCGAGCCCCGAGGTGGTGGAGCTGGCGCGCGGCGCCGACCTGCTTCTGGCCGAGGCCACCTATGTGGACCGGGTCCCGGAGAGTTCGCGGCGCAGCCTGTCGAGCGCCCTCCAGGCAGGCCGGCAGGCCAGGGAAGCCGACGTGCCGCACCTGTTGCTGACCCACCTGCAACCGGGCACCGACGCCACGGCCGCACTGGCCGCCGCCGGGACCGAGCACGACGGCGAGATCGGCATCGCCGCTCCCGGCCTCGCCGTCGATCTTTCCTGAGCGGCGAACCGGCCGACTTCGTGCGCGGTCCCCGTCAGCGGAGGGGGTCGAGGTCGGCCAGGGCGGCGGGTTGCTTGCCGGTGGTGATCTGCTCGGCCAGCAGCCTGCCCGTGATCGGGCCGTGGGCCAGACCCCACATGCCGTGGCCACCCGCCACGTAGACGGTGGGAGCCACCGTCGCGCCGACGAGCGGACGTCCGTCCGGGGTCACGGGGCGGGGCCCCACCCAGGCGTCGGTACGCTCCTCCCAGCGCACACCCCGCAGGAGCGGCCGGGCGGAGGCGACGACGGCCTCCAGCCGGGCGGGCACCTGCGGGGCGTCCGGGTCGCGGAACTCCATGGTGCCCGCCACCCGCAGCCCGTCGCGGTACGGCGTGCACGCCACCCGCTCCTCGGGCAGGTAGACGGGGCCGGGGACGGGACGGTCGACCGGCACGGTGAAGGAGTAACCGCGACCGGCCCGCACCGGGACACGCACGCCCCACCGCCGGGCCAGGCGGGGCAGCCAGGCACCGGTGGCCAGCACCACCGCGTCGGCGGACAGCACGGTGCCCTTGGCCGAGCGGACGATCACCTTCCTGTCGTCGGTGCGCACCTCGTCGACCTCGACGGCGTACACGGTCGCGCCGCGTCGCATGACGGCCTTTCCCAGGGCGTGCACGAAGGCGCCCGGGTCGACGTAACGCTGGCCGTCGATCCGCACCCCCGCCGTCAGCGCCTCGCCGGCGAGCGGGACCTGCTCGGCCAGCCCGCGGCCGTCCAGCACGGTGTGCTCGACCCGCTGCCCGGCCGCCCGCAACCTGCGCAGCTCGCGCAGCAGGCTCTCGGCCTGACGGGGCGTACGGAACGCCGCGGTGATCGGCGCCGAGACGACGGGTGCGGACACGCCGTTGGCGGCGAGCACCTCGTAGGCCTCGACGCACTCGTCGTTGAGCGGCAGGCCGGCGCGCACGGCGCGGGTCCACGACCGCCAGTTGCTGTTGGCGGCGAAGCGGGCCAGAAAACTCCACAGGCCCGGGTCGAGGGTCGCGGGCACGTGCAGCGGCGCGGCCGGGTTGAGCAGCGAGCGCAGGCCGTAACGCAGGACGGCGGGTTCGTTGAGCGGGATGGCCAGGCCGGGCGCGATCCAGCCGGCGTTGCCCCAGGACGCGCCGGCCGCCACGCCGCCGCGATCGACCACGTCGACCCGGACGCCACGCTCCTGCAGGAACCACGCGGTCGACAGGCCCACGATGCCCGCGCCCACCACGATCACCGATTCCGGCCGGTCGCCGATCATGTCACCCTCCGACGGGTCGAATGCCGATGTCCTGACCAGCATGGCCCGGGCGGTGACCGGCGGCGTTGTGGGCGGACGACAATCGCGGCGTCACCGTTGTCGGTCCGGCACAACGCCGCAACCGGAAACGGTGACGGGTCTCGAACGGATCAATGGCGGGGTTCGTCCTCCAGGGCGGCCAGCATGATGGTCATGGCCAGGCGCCGGCGGGCGTCGTACAGGTCCAGCGGACCGAGTTCGCCCATTTTGCGCAGCCGGTTGCGGACGGTGTTGGGATGCACCGCGAGTCGCTCGGCGGCCAGGGTGAGGTCGCCCTGGCTCTCCAGCCAGGCTCGCAGCGTGGCGACGAAGTGCGTGCCGTGACGGGTGTCGTGCCGCAGCAGCGCGCTCACCGGCCCGCGGGCCGGAGCCCGGCCGGTTCGCGCGGCCGCGCGCAGCCTCCGCAGCAGGATGTCGTCCCAGGACTCGTCGTAGGCGGGTGGCGCGGTGCCGGGTCCGGCGCTCTCGTGCAGCGCCAGGCACTCGTCGGCCTCCTGACGGCCGGCGGCCAGGTCCGCCGCCTCGGCGGGCGCGCCGATCCCGGCCGCGACGCGCACCCGGGCGGGCAGTTCGGAGTGCAGGGCCGAGATCCACTGCCTGGCCGCCTCGGCCCGCTCGGCCGGCAGGACGGTGTAGAGGGTGTCGCCGAGCAGCGCGCTGCGCCCGGGCCGGGACC
This sequence comes from Streptosporangium sp. NPDC023615, assembly GCF_040640155.1. NCBI lineage: Bacteria > Bacillati > Actinomycetota > Actinomycetes > Streptosporangiales > Streptosporangiaceae > Streptosporangium > Streptosporangium sp. NPDC023615. Next base: position 39,769 of record NZ_JBFABE010000009.1, on the reverse strand, counting down.
AGCCGAAGCCGGTGGTGGCCTGCTCGAGGGCCAGCAGCAGTGCGGCGTGGCGATCGTCGGGGGTGTACGCGCGGACCGCGATGACGCGTATCGCCTGCGGGACCAGCCCCAGCCGGCTGATCACCGTCGCGGCGTCGGCGCTGCCCTCCAGCAGCCGGATGACCAGGTCGGACTCCACCTGCCGCTCAAGGTCGGCGCTGGCCCGGGAGCGCAGCAGATGCAGGGCGACGGTGCGCGCGCCGTCGGCCAGCGCGCGGCGGTGGTCGCCCGTCAGCGGGCCGGCGCAGCCGACCCACACCGACCCCAGCAGCTCCCGGCCGGCCCGCACCGCCACCGCCATCCGCCCGGTCAGGCCGTGCTCGGCGTCGGCGGGGACGAACACCGGCTCGTCCGTCGCCGCCAGGCGGGCGAACACCTGCTGTTGCCGGAACAGCTCGCGCAGCCGTTCCGGGACGCGCCGCCCGAGGATGGTCTCCAGCCGGGCCGGATCTCCCCCCTGCTGGGAGCGGGAGTAGGCCAGTACCCGCGAGTGCCGGTCCTCGATGGTCACCGCACCGCCGATGACGTCGGCCAGGTTGTCGGCCAGCGCGAACAGGTCGGTGGGGCCGCGTCCCGAGGCGGTCTCGCGGCTCTCCAGCACCAACCCGTACACCATGCCGGCCAGCTGACTCCAGGAGACGGCGGGGTCGGCCAGCAGCACGGCCACTCCGTACCGGTCGGCGATCTCGGCGGCTTCTCGCTCGACGTCCGCGCCGCTCCTTCCCCCGCTCTCGCCGCCGGTATCGGTGCCGGTGCCGGTGCCGGTTCGAGCGGGGCGTACCAGGACGGCCTCGGCCTTGGCCGCGGCCGCCCACCGGACCGCCTCGGCGAGTGAGGAGGTTCCGACGGCGAGGAGCACGTCGCCCGCGACGTGGTGATCGGCGGCGTCCGGTATCGCCACGCTGCGCAGCCACGTCGAGCGCGACTCGGGACGGCCGCACAGCCGCACGCCGTACCCGCCGAGCACGTTCACCAGACGGTCCAATGTGATCATGTTCAGCTCCGGGTGGTCGAAAGGGGGCAGATCGCTCCGCCCCCTTTCACGGTGTCAGGCGGCCTCGTGCCGTCGTTGGCAGTCGATGCAGGTGCGCGCCAGCGGCCGGACCTCGAGCCGTTCGAACGGGATGGGCCCCTGGCAGTGGGCGCAGCGGCCGTAGGTGTCGGCCGCCAGCCTGTCGCAGGCCTGGGACAGCTCCGCGACGGTCCGCTCGGCGGCGGTGATCGAGACGACCAGCTCCCGCCAGGTGCCGTCGGCGCCGCTGCCCTCCTGCTCCTGGATCCGCAGGCCGTGCAGGTGCCTGCTGCGCTGCTCCAGCTGCTCGCGCAGATCCCGGTGCAGCGAATGGAGCTGCACACTGCTGAGGTGTGATGTCATGTGACTCTCGGTCATGATCATACGATCCTTTCCGTGATGGATCGGGAAGGTGCCGGGAAAGGAGCCCTCCCGCGGGGTCTCCTTTCGCTCCGCGACGCGTCAGCGGGCGGACAAGGCGAGGCCGGCCGCCGGGGCGGGCCGCAGGCACAGCCGCATCGGGCCGCGGACGGTGGCGTGCGGCGCCCCGGCCCGAGGGCTCCGGACGCGGGCGGGTCTGGACTGATGCGACGCCGGCCATGACGACGATCGGCTCCTGGCCGACGCCGACGGGAAAGACGGCGAGGCGAAGGCGGTTCGTACGAAGGGGCCGCTTCAGACGGAGACGGCCTGCCGCCTCTCCTGCCGCGGGGACGGTCGCAGGACGTCTTCAGGGCGCGACGGCACGCCCGGGCCGGTACCGGGAGAAGACCCGATGCGGGCGCGGGGGGTGCGTCGGGTACGCGTCGCCGGACTCCGCGGCGCGCGTGGCCGCGGAGCCCGACGGGAGGACATCGGTCAGGTCAGCGGCGGGCTGCGCGATCCCGTGGTGCGGTGGGCCAGTTGCTGAGGTTCGCGCAGCGCGTCCGTGTCCGAACCCGGCGACGGCAGCAGCACCGGCTGCGCGGATTCGCCGTGGCGTTCGCCGCGCATGGGCGGCCACAGGGACAGCACGTGGTGCTCACGGGCGCTGCCCGTCTGCGGCGGCAGGCCGGACAGGTCGGCGTCCCATGCGCCGAGCTCCCACGCCGGGCCGGAGGCCGAACCCTGCGCGACCGCCGGGCCGCCACAGCTCACCTTGCACGAAGCGCCGGCCAGTATCAGGGACAACAGAACCAGGGCCATCACGCCGGCGAACGCGATGGACCCCTGTGGAGCTCTCCACGGTCCCCTCATAGGGCCGACCATAGCTCACCCCACCGGAAAAGGCATTTCACGCATCACCGGTGGTGAGAGCCCCCGTGACGGCTCGGGAACGATGGCCGCCGGCACCCGCCACGCCCCTGCCCGGCCGGGAGGAGACCTGCCCACCCTTGTCCGGGGTCGTTGTCACTCGGTCGGTCACTCGGGAACATCACTCGGCGTTCCTTCGCCGGCCGGGGGCCGAACCTTTTGTCGGTGACCACTGCGATCCTGCCGCTCACTTGATCAAAGGAGGGGCGATGACAGAGATCCCCGAAGAATTCCCCTGGCTCTCCGAACACGAAGCGCTGGACGAGATCTACTGCGTGTCCTTCGTCCGGGATCTCTCCCCGGAAGAGGTCCTCCGCCGGTTCGGCGTGGACGAGAGCACCATGGAGGAGGTCACGTTCGACGAACTGGACGAACGCTCGGCGGAGAGCATGATGGATGACACGGCCGGTTACGTCGGCGCCGTGAGGGTCGGTGACTGGACCCTGGTCATCGAACCCGGAGGTTGGAAGCTCGCCGCCGACCCCGAGACCATGGCTCGGGTGTCGCGGGGAACCGAGGTCGTGTCGGTCTGCTGTCACAACCACGCCTCGGACAGCTTCGCCTACACCGTCGACGGACAGCCGGTCGTCTGGTTCGACCCGATGCTTCCGGACGCGCGGTCGGGCAACGATCCGGACCGCTTCGTCAAGGAAATGCGCGAAGTCGGCCTGGACCCCGACCACGACATCGACGGTGACGACTCGCACATCGACTCCCCGATAGGACGCTCGTTCGCCCTGGCGAGCAGGATCACCGCCCTTCCCTTCTCTCCGGAGATGCTGGAGCTGCGATTCCTCGGCGCGGAACCCCTGGGGGACTGACGGAGAAGAGGCGGAGTACGCCACCACAGGATGACCGTTTAGATAGTTTTGCGACCTCCGAAAAGAACGAGATCTTTGGAGTGCTCGCCCGTCACCCCGCGTGCCCTATACCCTTCGCGACGTCACGTTTCGGAGGAGTGTCCAAAGGGGGCCGGTGTGCCGTTGTCGTGGGGCGATCTCCCGGTCGGGAGGCTGCTCCGCCTTGCCGGAGCCGATTTCACCATCGACATCAATGTGATGGAATCAATGCTGAATCCCCTCCCGGAGACCGGCCCCGCCGTCATCACCTATGCCGTGGCCGAGGCGGATTCCGTCTCGGGAATGGTGGACTCCGTTCTCCGCGATCTGGAAACACTGGCCATCGGGCTTTTCCCGGCCTGGTTGCCCGGAGGGGAGAAGCTTTCCGGCCCCGGCGGTGGCGGAGTGACGGCGGCGAGGATCCTCGCGACGCGCCTCGCGTCAGGCAGCCGTCATTTCGGACCGTTCCTGGCCGACCTCGCCGCCCGGGCCATCCAGCACCGCGGCACGTTGGTCCCCGGACGCCCCGGCCCGAAGGGACGACCGTTCCCCGCGGAGTCGCGGGCGGCCGGTCTGGCCCGGGTCATCGCCTCCACGTTCGGCCGCGAATCGGCGGCGCTGGTCGTCTACGTGCCGGAGAAGCTGACCTCCCACGGGGAGACGACCCTGGTCGCCGGATGCGAATGGCTGGCACACCGGAGCGGCATGGGGATCTGGCTCGTCGGCCCCGAAGTACGCCGCGTCGAAACCTTCTGCCTGGAGGTACCCGCGGCGGTCAGGAGATCGGCCGAAGAGATGCCGGCACCGCCCCTCACCGCGACGGTGGGAGTGCCGCCGATCGCCGGAAGGCCGCACGCGGGGAGCACGGTGGAGCGGACGCTGGAGGCGGCCCTGGCGGAATGCGACTGGGCTCACGGCCGGACCTGGAATCAGACGTACCAATCCAATGACCCGTTGTTCATCGTGATTCGCACGGATCTGATATGGGTCCGGGAGAAGTGCGTCGTGGAACTCGACGGGCCGGAACACGCCACGTCCGCCCACATGGAGCGTGACCGGATCCGTGACCGGCACCTGGAACGTGACGGGTTCACGGTGTTGCGATTCACCAACCAGCAGGTGATGAGCGACCTACAGGGAGTTTTGCACCACATCAAGGAATTCCTCCGGGCGCGACGCCTCGGAACGAACGAAAGAGCAGGCTGATGTCCGAAGAAAGACTCACGTACCGGCAGGTCGCAGCTCTGCTCGTGCTGAGGGAGCTCGGAACCGCGTTGCCCCACAAGAATCTGAAGGACGAATGGGGCTTGGATCTCGACACCAAGAACCGTGCGGGTCTCGTCGACGCCAAGTTGATCGAGTCGGAGACCAAGGCCAAACGAGCTCTGTGGTACACGATCACACCGGCCGGTGAAGATCGCGCGATCGAGGAGGTACGCAAGGGAGTCCCAGTGTCCTCCCGGTCGGGCAAAGCTCTGGCTCTTCTGTACCTGCGGTCCCTCTCGGTGCCCGAAGCGGCGGCCCCGATCATCGAGGAACCCGTTCGGGCACCGGTGACGACGCTGTCGCCGGAGGAGGTGGAGGACCGCATTCGCACGGCCTACGCGAAGATCACGCCCGGTGCCGGACGGTGGGTCTCGATGACCGAGCTGCGAGCCGCCCTGGCCGACATCGATCGGGATGTCCAGGACGACGTCCTGCGCGCCATGATGCTGGCGGGGCGCGCGGACATCGAGCCCGTCGCGATCGTGAGCGACCTGAGGCCCGAGGACCACGCCGACGCGATCGTCATCGGCAGCACACCCAACCATCAGTTCCGCGTCGGAGCGTGACGATGGTCACCGAGTGGTACGCGCTGAAAAGCCTCAAGAGCTTCTCGACCGTCAACGCCAGCGAGGACGTCTGGCAGCCGGTTCCGTTCCACGTGCCCGGGATGCACCCGGCCGCTTCCCACGTTCTTCGCTCAGGACTGGACGCCGCCGCCGACTCTCCCGTGACCAGCCCGATCGGGGTGGTCCTCGAGGGTGGCGCCGGAAGCGGGAAGACGCACCTGATGAGCTGGCTGCGTGAGCAGACCGTCCAGCGCGACGGCTACTTCTTCCTCATGGGCGTCCTGGACGCCCGCAACTTCTGGGAAAGCGCCGTCGTGTCCATCCAGGACGGTCTGGCCCGGGTGGGCATGGACGAGGAGACCCAGCTCAAGCGGTTCCTGCGCAACCTGACGGGCCTGATGCAGCTCCCGCGGAAGACCCAGCAGACGATCATCGGTAACCAGCCTCTCACCCGCGACGACCTCGATCGGTTCATCGAGGCCCTGTACGGGATCGATCGCCGGGTCGGCAGAGACGCACAGGACGTCGCCCGGGCCCTCGTGCTCCTGGGGGCCAACGACGACGCCCTGGTGGACATCGGCGAGTCCTACATCTGCTCGATCGAGGACGGCGAGAGCTACCGGCTGGGATGGGGCTTCCGGAAGGTCCGCAAATCCCCGCAGGAGATCGTCCGTGACATCTCGCGGCTGCTGGCGCTGACCGGCCCGAGCGTCATGGCCTTCGACCAGCTCGACGCGTTCATCACGCAGAGCAGCCTCTTCGCCGAGGGCGGCTCCAGCAGTCCGGCGTCCTCGGCGGTTCTCCAGTTCGCTCACGGGCTGACCAACCTCCGCGAGGTGTCCAGCCGGACCCTGACGGTTCTCTCCTGCCTGCCGGAGACGTGGACGATCCTTGAGGATCTGGCCGTCAGAAGTTTCAAGGACCGCTTCCGGAAGGCCACGTTCCTCCGGCGCATCCCGACCCCCGAGGTCGGGGCGGAGCTCGTCACCGTGCGGCTCGCGGAGCACTTCAAGGAGATCGGCTTCGACCGGCCGTACCCGACGTGGCCGATCAAACCGGAGGCGTTCGCGCAGGCTCCGTTCTACACCCCGCGTGAGGTCCTGGCACGTCTCCACGAGCACATCCAGCGGTGCCTGCACCAGGACGGCGAGATCACCGAGCTGGACAGCCTGGACGCGCTCGTGAACAGGGACGATCCTCCCCCAAGGCGTAGGCCCGAGGAGGAAGCGCTTCGGGCGATCGACATCAAGTTCGCGATGCTGGCCGACTCGGCCGACGTCGGTGGAGCGCTGGACGCCGAGCTGGAGGACACCGTTCTTCCCGGCCTGATCTCGGCGGGCCTCCAGGCCTGGATCGTGGAGCAGCGCGGGACGTCCGCGCGCTACCGGGTCGACCCGCCGATGGGCCGGAAGACCTCCCTTCACGCCGGTCTCAAGCAGGTTCTGAACGAGGCGACCGAGGACGAGATCCACTGGGCGTTCCGCGGCATCGCCGCCACGCACCATCTCGCGGCGCTGACGCGACTCCGGAAGGCGGCGCTCAAGGCCGGTCTCGCCGAGGAGAGTCCCAAGCGCCGGTTGATCATTGTCCGGAACATCCCGTGGAACTCCGGGCCGGTCACCCAGGAGGCGGTCGCCGGCTTCCACGCCAGGGGCGGCCGGGTGATCGCGGCCGACGAGGAGGATCTCAAGGTGCTGTGCGCCCTGCGGGATCTGTTCGCGGAGAGTGTCGCGCACCTCGACCAGTGGATCGCCAGCAGGAAACCCGTCGGCGGCCTCAGGTTCCTCAAGGACGCCCTGGGTGACTGGCCGGATCCCACCGCTCCCCAGGAGCCTCGGGCCCCGAGGGCCCCCGAGGAGCCACCCGCGCGGGCGAAGCCGCTTCCGGCCCACGAGACCGGCGCCTTGGACGGCTCCGCGGAAAGCGGGCCGGCCGGGGTGCCGTCGCTGACCGTGGGGCACTCGGACGATGACGGGCAGCCGGTCTCCGTCGAGTTGGAGGCGCTCCGCAAGCACGTTTCGATCTTCGCGGGGTCCGGCTCGGGAAAGACCGTCCTGATCAGGCGGATCATCGAGGAGTGCGCCCTTCAGGGCGTGTCCTCGATCGTGCTCGACCCGAACAACGACCTCGCCCGTCTCGGCGACGCCTGGCCACAGGAGCCTTCCGCCTGGGGCCCGGGTGACGGGGACCGGGCGGCTCGTTACATCGCGGAGACCGACGTCGTGGTCTGGACGCCCCGCAGGGAGAAGGGTCGTCCCCTGGCCTTCCAGCCGTTGCCCGACTTCTCCGGCGTCCGGGACGACGTCGACGAGTTCAACGAAGCCGTTCACGCCGCCATGGCGGCGCTCACCCCGCGGGCGAAGGCCGAAGGCGGCACCAGCAAGTCCCAGGTCGCCCGGGCGGTGCTCATGGAGGCGATCGTCCACTTCGGAAAGTACAGGAACGACGGCCTCGACGGGCTGATCCATCTGCTCGCGGACTTCCCCGAGGACATCAGCCGGATCAGCGGAGCGGCGAAGATCGCGGATGGGCTCGCCCAGGTGCTCCGGGCCGCCGCCGTGACCGATCCACTGTTCGGAGGAGAAGGTGAGCCGGTCGATCCAGGGCGGCTTCTCACTCCGGCCGCGGGGAGGCGTGCCCGGGTCTCGGTCATCAGCTTCGTGGGGCTCCAGGGGGACTCCGAGCGGCAGTCCTTCGTGAACCAGCTGCAGATGGCGCTGTTCGCCTGGATCAAGAAGAACCCCGCCGGTGACCTGTCCCTCGGCGGGCTCTTCGTCATGGACGAGGCGCAGACCTTCGCCCCCTCGGGCGCCATGACCGCGTGCACGCAGAGCACACTCGCGTTGGCCGCCCAGGCCCGGAAATACGGGCTCGGGCTGGTGTTCGCGACCCAGGCGCCCAAGGGCCTGCACAACCGGATCCCGGGCAACACCGCGACACAGCTCTACGGCCTGCTCAACGCGGACGTACAGATCGAGGCCGCGAAGGCGATGGCCCGCGTCAAAGGCGGCAGGATCGACGACATCGGTTCGCTTCGCAGCGGCCAGTTCTACGTCGCACCCGAGGGCGCGGGGTTCACGAAGGTGCGCACACCCCTGTGCCTGACCCATCACCCGAGGGCGCCGCTGACGACCGAGGAGGTCATCGCCCGGGCGAACCGATGACCTCCCAGGCCGGCCGTACTCGTCCGGGGCTGATCAGGAGGCGAAGACGATGGACCGGATCCTCACGTGACGGGAACCGCAGTCACCCGGTCGGTGATCCGGGACGAGGAAAGGGGCGCCTCCCTTTCGGGTAACACCCTTGCCGACCAGCTGAGACCTGGCCTGAGCGCCCCGCGTCCGGAAGCGCCCGCTAGCATCGGGGTCCCCCGGTCCCGCGTCGCGGATGCATCCACCGCGACGGACGCCCGGCCGACTCGCGACGGAGCCCGCGTGCCCACGATCGACCCCCGCCGTCTCCTCGTCCTCCGTGCCTTCGTGCTGTCCGACTCGGTCACCGCGACCGCGGCGGCGCTGCACCTGACGCCGTCCGCGGTGTCGCAGCAGCTCGCGGCGCTCGAACGCGAGGTCGGCCACGCGCTCGTCGTACGCACGGGGCGCAAGCTGGCGCTCACGCCGGCCGGGCGCATCCTCGCCGGGCACGCCGAGGAGATCAACTCCCAGCTGAAGATCGCCGAGGCCGACCTGGCCGCGCACGCGGGCGGTGTCCTCGGGCAGCTCCGCATCGGCGCCTTCCCCACGGCGATCAGCTGGTTGGTGGCACCCGCCATCGTCGAGCTGCGCCGCCAGGCGCCGGGCGTCGACGTCACGGTCGTCGACGCGGAGGCGCACATGAGCCACCGGATGCTGATGCGCGGCGACATCGACGTGACCGTCAGCCTGGAGTACGAGTCCGCCCCCGAGCGCGATTCCCCCGACATCGTGAAGTTCTCGCTCTACATCGAGCGGTTCAAGGCCGTCCTCCCCCGCGCGCACCCGCTGGCAGGCGAGGAGGGCATCGGGCTCACCCAGCTCACCGAGGAGGGCTGGATCATGCCCTCGCCCGGTAACCCGTGCCGCACGATGGTGCTGCAGGCGTGCGCCGAGCTCGGCTTCCACCCGCCGATCACCCACGTCTCGGACGACTACCGCGCCGCGCTGGCGCTGGTCGCCGCCGAGGCGGGGATCTGCCTGGTGCCGGAGTCCGCGCTCTCCGCCCGCGACGCCGGCTGGGTGACGATCCTGCCGACACGCGGCATCGCGCCGCTGCGCAAGGTGATCATGACGACGCGGCGCGACAACCAGGGCCACCCCGTCGTACGCGCGGGGCTGGAGGCGATGCGGGCCGTTGTCGCCGAGCCCGACTCGGAGATCTACGGCCCGCTCGCGCGGTCCGACACCTTCAGCGTCGAGTGACGGCTCTGACCGACGGCGCGTTCTCGCGGAGGAAGGCGTCGACGTGCCGGTGGTACTCGTCCGGCCTGTCGCGGCGCACGCAGTGGTGGGCGCCCTCGATCACGACGACGTCGAAGCCGGGCGCGACGGCGGTGAGGCGCTCACGGGAGTGCTTGTCGACGATGACGTCGCCGGTGCCGGTGACGAGCAGCGCCGGTACGCCGGCCGGACCGACCGTGATCTGCCGCGCGGTCGGCGTCCAGATCCGGCGCTTCTCGTGGACCCGCTGCTCCATGTAGTCGATGTTGACGGCCTTCATCGCCTCGGCGAGCGGGCGCAGCTCCTGCTCCGCCCAGTGGGGCTTGAGCTCGCGCTGCATGTCCATGAGCTCCTCGACCGACGCCGTGCCGGCGTAGTCGAAGGGGTCCTTGGTGGTCTGCTCGACGCTGAGCCACGGGTTGGGACCGGCCTCCGGCACCCACCACGGCGGGTCCTCGAGCACGACGCCGGCCACGAGGTACGGGGCGTCGGCGGCGACGAAGGCGGCGATCCGCGCGCCCATGGAGTGCCCGACGACGAGCGTCTTGCGCCCGGTCTCGTCGAGCATGTCCTTGAGGATGTCGATCGCGTCCTGCACCATCACGTCGGTGGACGGAACGCCCTCGTGCTCGGGCAGGCGGCTGGGCGACTTCCCGTGGCCCCGGGCGTCCGGCGCCACGATGTGGTAGTCGCCGCACCAGCGGTCGACGGCGTCGCCGTAGCACGCGCCGGACTCCACGGCGCCGTGCAGGATGAGAATGGCGGGCGCATCTGCTGCGTCCCGCCCGTACTCTCGGACGAACAGGTCGGTTCCCACGTGTCCTCATTCAGTACTCTGTCGTGCCGGCCTCCAGCCGGCTCACGACGGGGTGGCCGTTCGGTGAGTCATGGTCGTGATCGTGGCACGCCCGATCGGCGTCGCGCAACGCTCCCGCGGGTCAGGCCGGCAGCCCCGCCTCCGGCGTCGCCTCGACCAGCGCGCGCGTGCAGGGGTGCCGCGGGGAGCGGAAGATCTCGTCGGACGGGCCGGTCTCGACGACGCGGCCGCGCTGCATGACGGCGACGCGGTCGCTGTAGAGCCGGATCACCGCCAGGTCGTGGCTGACGTGGAGGAACGAGATTCCCTGGTCGCGCTGCAGGTCGGCCAGCAGGTTGAGGATCTGGGCGCGCACCGACACGTCGAGCGCCGAGGTCGGCTCGTCCGCGATGATCAGGTCCGGCCTGAGGGCGAGCGCGCGTGCCACGGCGACGCGCTGGAGCTGTCCGCCGGAGGCCTCGTGCGGGTAGCGCCCCAGGTAGTCGGCGCCGAGGCCGACCGACTCCAGCAGCGCGACCAGCTCGGCGGTCGACGTCGTCTCGCCGTGCGCGTGGAAGACGTTCTCCAGTGTCTGCCGCACGGTCTGCAGCGGGTTCAGCGACGCCAACGGGTCCTGGAAGACCATGGCGACGCCGCGCCGCAGCCGCCGCAGTCCTCGCCGGCCGAGGCGGCCGACGTCCTGCCCGTCCGTACGTACGGTGCCGGACGTCGGCACCACCAGGCCGTTGGCCATCCGCGCCAGCGTGGACTTGCCCGAGCCGGACTCGCCGACCAGGCCGAGCGCCTCGCCCCGCTCGACGTGGAGCGAGACGCCGTCGACGGCGAGGAAGCCCTTGCGCCCGCGGCCGAAGCCACCGGCGGTGCGGTAGCGCTTGCTGACGTCGGTCATCTCCAGGATCGGCTCGCTCACCGGGCGACCTCCTGCTGTGCGGGGAGACGATCGAGATGGCAGGCCGCGAGGTGCGGGCCGCCGCCCTCGCCGGCCGGGCGGGCGGTGGGCAGCGGTACCTCGACGACACAGCGCTCGCCGACCAGGTCCGCGAGGCCGCAGCGCGGCGCGAAGGCGCACCCCGGTCCGGCGTCGCGCAGCGATGTGGGCACGCCGGGGATGGCGCGGAGCCGGGTCCGCTCCCCCGCGGCGCCGAGCCGGGCGTCCAGCCGTGGCGTGGCCGCGCGGAGACCGGCGGTGTACGGGTGGGCGGGCCGGTCGAAGATGTCGCGGAGGCTGCCGTACTCGGCCTGGCGGCCGGCGTACAGCACGAGGACGTCGTCCGCCGCGCTCCCCACCACCCCGAAGTCGTGGCTGATCAGGAGCATCGCCATGCCGTACTCCCGCTGGAGCTCGCGGAGCAGGGCCAGGATCTGCGCCTGCACCGTCACGTCGAGCGCGGTGGTCGGCTCGTCGGCGATGAGGAGCGCCGGCCGGTTCACCAGGGCCATCGCGATCACCGCGCGTTGCCGCATGCCGCCGGAGAACTCGTGCGGGAAGCGGCGTACCGCGTCCGCGGGCCCAGGGATGCCGACCCGGTCGAGCATCTCGACCGCGCGGGCCCGCGCGGCGCGGCGGGTGACCGACGGGTCGTGCAGGCGGACCGCCTGGGCGATGTGCGCGCCGATGTCGAGGTAGGGACTGAGCGCGGACATCGAGTCCTGGAACACCATGGCCACGTCGGAGCCGCGGGCCTGACGCAGCTCGCGCTCGCCGGCGGAGAGCATCTCCCGGCCGGCGACGACGATCCGGCCCCGGGCGCTGGCCCCGCGCGGCAGCAACCGCATGATCGCCCGGCCGGTGATCGTCTTGCCCGACCCCGACTCGCCGACCACGGCGAGCGTGCGGCCGCCCTCCACCCTCATGGAGAGGTCCCGGACGACATCGGCGGTGACGCCGCCGCCGGTGAACGAGACGCACAGGTCCTCGACCTGGAGTACGGGGTCAGGCACGGCGGATCCTCGGATCGAGAAGCGGCATCAGCAGGTCGGTGATCAGGTTGCCGATGATGATGAGGAAGGCGGAGAAGAGCGTCACCCCGACGACGATGCTCAGGTCGGACTCGTTCACGCCGGACAGCAGCAGGTCGCCGAGCCCGTGCAGGCTGAACACCTTCTCCGCGATCACCGCCCCGCCCAGGAGCGCGGTGACGTCGAGCGCGAACATCGCCGCGACCGGCACCAGCACGCCGCGGACGGCGTGCCGGTTCACCTGCCGGGCCGATGCGCCGCGCGCGGTCATCGCGACGAGGTGGTCGGCCGAGAGCTCGTTGAGGAGCTGGGTACGGGTGACCCGGATGTAGCCGGCGGCGAGGATGAACGACAGCACCATCCACGGGCCGATCAGGTGCCAGGCCCAGTCCGCCGGTGACTCCGAGAACGACACGAAGCCGGAGTACGGCAGCGCGTTGAGCATGAAGCCGAAGACCTGGAGGACGAGCAGGCCGACGAGGAAGGTCGGCACCGACAGCCCGAACATGGCGAAGCCGGTCGAGAACCGGTCGACGATCCCGCCCTTGCGTATCGCCGACAACGCGCCCAGGCCGATGCCCACGACGAGGCACAGGACGGCCGCGCCGAGCGCGAGCGACAACGTGACGGGCAGCCGCTCGGCGATGAGCGTCGTGACGTCGCTGCGGTTCGGGAACGAGTAGCCGAAGCAGGGCGCGTGGCAGTGCACCCGCTGGGCGCCCTCGCCGTACGTACGGCCGGCGAAGAGGCCCCTCACGAACTCGGTGTACTGCCACACCGCGCTCTGGTCGGTCTGCATGTAGGCGCTGACCTTGGCCCGGGTCTCGGGCGGGCACGGCTTGCCGCACATGGCGCGGGCCGGGTCCTTCGAGGCCCCGAAGAAGAGGGATATCGTCACGAAGGCGATCGCGAGGAGCATGAACACCGCGGTGACGACGCGGCGGGCGATGTAGACGATCATGCGGCCTCCTCCGTGCGCACGTCGAGGATGTCGCGGAGCGCGTCACCGGCCAGCGTGGCGCCGAACACGATCAGGAACACCACGGCGCCCGGGAAGAGCATGTACCAGACGTCCGCGCCGCTGTAGATCCACGGCAGCGAGTCCGAGAGCAGCTTGCCGAGGTCGGGGACGTCGCCACGCAGGCCGACGCCGAGGAACGACAGCCCCGCGACGACGCTGACGTTGCCCGGCAGTGACATCGCGAACAGGACGATGACCAGGCCGAAGAGGTGCGGCAGCATCTCGCGGCGGATGATCTGCCAGGGCGGGGCCCCGGTCGCGCGCGCCGCCTCGACGAAGGCACGGGCGTTGACGGCGCCGGCCTGGGCGCCGATGACCCGGGCCGGGACGACCCAGCCGAAGAAGGCCAGTACCAGCACGAGCACCAGGCCCCGCGGCATCTCGGGTGGCACGATCGCCATGATCGCGATGATGAACATCAGGCCCGGGAAGCCGAACATGAAGTCGATCACCCTTCCTGCGACGGCGTTGAACCAGCCGCCGAAGTAGCCGATCGCCGTACCGAGGACGGCGGCGAAGGCGATCGACAGGATGCTCGCCCCGAACGCGATGAACAGCGACGAGCGGATGCCGTAGACGATCTGGGCGAACAGGTCGACGCCCGTCACCGGGACGACGCCGAGCCAGTGGTCGGCGCTGACGCCACCGAAGGCGCCCAGCGGACGGCCGCCGTCCGGGTCGAGCAGGTCGGTGTGCAAGGTGCTCGGGTCCTGTCCCTCGATCCGCACGAGCAGCGGGGCGCAGAGCCCCGCGACGAGCGGCACGGCCAGCATGACCAGGCCGGCGACGCCGGACCGCTTGCGGAGGAAGCGGCCGAGGACCGATGTGCCCCGGCCCTCGGCCTGCCGGATCTCAGCGATCGACACCGACGACCAACTCGTTCGCGAACGGCGGGTAGGCGGGGACGAAGTAGTTCAGGATCTTCGAACCGGCCAGGGCCTGCGTGCGCTGCACGAGGATCGGCACGACCGGGGCGTCCTGCATGATCTGCTTGTCGATCGCGGCCCACATCGTGGCGGCCTTGCCGAGGTCCGGCTCCGCGATCGCGGCGTCGATCGCGGCGTCCACCTCGGGGTCGGAGAACTTCGAGGCGTTGCCGCCACCGTTGTCGATCTCGCTTGACGCGAACAGCGGCTGGATGGTGCTCATGCCGCTCGGGAAGTCCGCCCCCCAGCCGTTCGTCGTCATGTCGTAGTCGCCGTCGGCGGACGAGGTGAGCTCGGACCAGCTGTCGGCGTCGAGGCCCTTGAGCTCGACCTTGATGCCGGCCCGCGCCAGCGAGTTCTTGATGCTCTGGGCTTCCTTCTCCTCGATCGCGCTCACGTCGCTCGGGTAGGTCAGCGTGAGCTTCAGGTCGGAGACGCCGGCGTCGGCGAGCAGTTCCTTCGCCTTGTCGACGTCGCCGGTGTCACCGCCGTCGTACAGGTTGTACTCGGTGTAGCCGGGGATGCCGGGCGTCATGATGGTCGAGGTGATCCGGCCGCCGAACTTCGGGCCGCCGTAGACGCTCTGCACCTCGGCCTTGTTGATCGCGTAGTTGATCGCCTGCCGTACGCGGACGTCGGACAGACCCGGGCGCTTGACGTTCATGGCGAGGTAGCGGAAGTAGCCCGACGGGCTGTTGGCCATGCGGTCGGAGATCGACGGGTCGGACTCGATCCGCTGGAACTGCGACGGCGAGATGAGCGCGTTGCTGACCGCTGTCTCGTCCTCGCCCCTGTCGTCGATGAGGCGCTGCACGATCGTGTCGTTGTTCAGGCCCATGTCGAGGACGATCTTGTCGGGGCCGGCGAGCCGTGCCTGGTCGGTGTCGGCCTTCCAGTGCGGGTTGCGGACCAGCACCGCCTGCGAGCCCTTGCGGAAGCTCGTCACCTGGTACGGGCCGCTGGCGACCGGGTGCTCGCCGTACGTCTCCGGCTTGGTGTCGGCCGCGGTCGGCACCGGCGCGAAGGCCGGCATGCTGACGATCCACGGCCAGTTGCCGAACGGACGCGTCAGGTGGAAGACGATCCTGTGGTCGTCGACGACCTCGATGGAGTCGAGCCTCTTGCCGTCGTACGGGCCGTCGTAGTCGGTGCCGCCGACCAGCAGCGTCTTGTGGTAGCCAAGGCCACCCTGGAACATCGGCGCGAACGACCGCTCGATGCCGTACTTCACGTCCTGCGCGGTGATCGGGCCGCCGTCGGAGAACTTCAGGCCCTCCCGCAGCGTGAAGGTCCACGTCTTGCCGCCGTCGTCCGTCGTACCGGTGTCGGTGGCGAGGTCCGGCACGAGGATCGTGTCCTTGTCCGGGAACGTCCGCCACGACGTCAGCCCGCGGTGCACCCACCGCAGCCGGCTGGTCGGCACCATCTGCGCGTTGGCGGTCTCGAAGGACTCGTTCGCGCGCCGCGAGAGGTAGTGCAGGGTCCCGCCCCTGGACACGGACTCGAGCGCCGTCGTGTTCTTGTCCTTCGCCGGCTCCGTGGATCGAGAGTTCGCGTTGCAGCCCGCCGTCACGAGGGCCAGGACGAGCGCGAGCCCAGCGGGCACCACTCTCCGGGATCGATTCGCCATAGATCGCGCTTCCTGTGAGGCGGTCCCGATCGGCCGGGTCCGCTGCTTGAATCTCAGGAAGGGAGTCTGTTGGCGGGCGAGAGCGCGCGTCCATCGAGGAGTTCTGCAGGAGATCTTTCAGAAAAACTTAAAGATCGCGGAGATCTGCAGGCGCAGCGTCCACGATAGCCCAGCGGGCCGAGGAACACCCCCACGGTCGATCGCCCCGGCCGCCGACCTCGCCCGGGCGCTCCACGTCGACGCCGATCGGCTTCAGCGACGACCCGAGGGCCGGGTCGCGTCGCGCGCCGCATCACCGACCGGTGCGTGGCCGATCGAGCGCGGAGACCGATTCCCGTCGCCTGGCGCGACCAGCCCGGCCTCGTAGGCGACGATCACGGCTTGGACCCGGTCGCGTACTTCGAGCTTGGCGAACAGCTCGCTCACCCGGTTCTTCACCGTTGACAGCGACAGCCCCACATCCTCCGCGATCTGCGCGTTGGACAGGCCGCGCGCGATGAGCTCCAGCACCCGCAGCTCGCGCTCGCTCAGCAGGGACAACTCCGCGGGGGCCACGACCGCACGCGGGCGGACCGGGCGCACGAACGTGCCGATCAGGCCGAGCAGCAGCCGAGGTGCCACCGTCGCCTCACCCCGGTGCACGATCCGGACGCCCTCGATCAGCTCCTCCGGTGACACGTCCTTGGGCAGGAATCCGGACGCCCCGGCCCGCAGTGCCCCGACCACGTGCTCCTCCAGGTCAAATGTGCTCAATGCCAGCACCCTGACCTCCGGCAGCTCGGAGACGATCCGCTCGGTGGCGGCCACCCCGTTCAGGCCCGGAAGATGCAGGTCCATCAGCACGACATCGGGACGCAGGCTGTGGCTGAGGCGTACCGCCTCCAGCCCGTCGGCCGCCTCGCCCACCGTGATCAGGTCGGGCACGGTATCGAGCAGCAGGCGCAGACCCACGCGGACCACCGCGTGGTCGTCCACGAGCAGTACTTTGATCACATCTTCTCCGGTAGTGGGATGCGGGCGTGTACGGTGAAGCCTCCCTCACTGGAGGGCCCGGCGTGTATCTCGCCGCCGCACAGCGACACTCGCTCGGACATTCCCGCCAGCCCGAGCCCCGGCCTGACGGCGCCGGGACGCGATCGCCCGTCGTCGTTGATCTCCACCTCCACCAGGTCGGGCAGGTAGGCAAGCCGTACCTGTGCCCGGGCCCCGTTCGCGTGCTTGCGCGTGTTGGTGAGCGCCTCCTGAACGATGCGGTAGACCGCGTGGTCCACGCTCGTCGGCAGCTCGACCGCCTCTCCCGAGACCTCCAGCGTCGCGCTGCCCGATCCCTCGATCAGCACCGGCAGTCGCGCTATCCCGACACCCGCCTGGTTCTCGATCGGCTCGCCGTCGGTACGCAGCACGTCCAGCAGGTGGCGCATCTCCGTCATCGCCTGGCGGGCGGTGTCCTCGCCGGTGAGCAGGGCGAGCCGGGCGCGTTCCGGGTCGGCCGGGATCATCCGCCGGGCCACACCCATGTAGAGGCCGACCACGCTGACGTGGTGGGCGATCACATCGTGCAACTCGCGGGCGATGCGGCGGCGTTCGGCGCGTACCGCGTCCTCGACGATCTGCTGCTCATGCCGGTGGGACAGTTCGGCTTGCAGGCGCACGATGCGCCCGGCCGCCATCGGCAACACGGGGGTCAGTACGAGGGCCGCCGCCATCACGGGTGGAACGGCCGCCCACGGCAGGTCTTGGACCACCCAGCCGCCGAGCACGGCCAGTGCCGCCGTGACGATCGAGGCCGGCGCCGGGGCATGTCTTCCCACGCTGTACAGAGCGATGAGCATGGCGCTGACCGGTGTGTCGTAGGGGGGCGGCTGTGCGCCGATCAGGTAGAGAACGCCGACGAGCCCGGCCACGACGATCGGATGCCGCCGCCGCACCAACATCAATCCCGCGGCCCCCACCGCGATCGACACCACCTTGACGCCCAACCCCGTGTAGGGGTGGCCAAGGAGCTCCGCCGCCAGCACCAGCGCGGCCGTCGCGGCGTCTCGCACCCGGGGGTGGTTCCACCAGATCACGCTGATCATTCTTCCAGGGCATCACAGGTGGCGGCCGCGGGCAATCGCCGCCGGGGCCTCGGCGGGCGTGCCAGCACCAGCAGCCCGATCAGTGCCATCGCGCAGACGGGCATCCAGGCGAGCCGCAGTGCCAGCCAGGCCACGCCGGTCGGCGGGCTGGTGAGCCCGGCGATCGGGCCGAGCCGGAGCGTGACCAGCGAGATGAGGGCGAGCGCCGTCAGGTGCCAGAGGTAGAGCGGGAACGCGGCATCGCTGATCACGGCCGTGAGCCTGGAGCCTGCGGCGCGGCGGCCGAGCCGGTCGCCCGCCAACGCGGCGAGCCCGCACTGCGCGCAGCCGAAGGCGAGAAGGGCCGCGGTCGGCGGTGCGACATTCGACATCGGCGCACCGGGCACGTCCATCATGCCGGTGGGGTAATCGCCGAGGGCGACCAGCGCCCCCGTGAGGATCCCGCCTGCGCCGAGCAGCCATGCCCCGTTGACGCGGCCCTGCCTCCACGCCAGGCCCAGGAGGAACGGCACCGCCCAGGCCGAGACCGCGTTGACGTAGCCCAGCCATCCCGGCGAGGGCCAGGTGAAGCGGACGAAATCGACCAGGGCCACGCAGACCGCAGGAACGAGGGCCGTCGTCCAGCCGTAGCGCAGCACCGCCCTGCGCAGCCATGGAGCGATCGCGGTCAGCAACAGGTACGGCACCAGGAACCACAGCGGCTGGAGCGCGGGCCCGAGGAATTCCCCGATGGTGACGAGGGAGAACCCGTTGACCGACAGAACGGCCGCGCCCGCGGTCCAGGCGAGCAGGAAAGTCAGCATCGTTCTCAGGCGCGGCGCACTTGAGGACTGCTCGTGCGCGTATCCGCTTGCGAAGAAGAACACGGGCAGGGTCTGCAGCAGCCAGGTGGCGGGCGCCCACCCCGGCAGGTCCATGAGCGGACTCGCCACGTGTATGCCGTCCATGACGACGTAGGAGGTGACGAGCCACTGCCCGAGGACACCGACCGTGACCGACGTGGCGAGCAGCACGTCGATTCGCCGCTCACGCCGCATGCTCGGTCCCCGTCACCGCGATGTGGGCGATCCGCGCCAAGGTCGAGCTGCCTGGCGCAAGGTACATGTGATGCCGGGCATCACCGCCATCGATGACCCGCGCGCCGAATCCGGCACTCACCGGATCGGTGCCGAACCCGAACGGTCCGATGAGCACACCGGGGCGGAACACGTCGTCGTTGCTACCGAGCGCCGCCCAGACCCGTGCCCGCGTACGCAGGTCCGAGACCTTTCTGACGCCCAGGCCGGGACTGCCGGTGACGACGAGGTCGTGGACCGGTAATCCCGCGACGGCGCGACCGCAGACCACGGAGCCATAGCTGTGGCAGACCAGGCTGATCCGTACGTCCGGTGGCAGCGCGGAGAGGAAGGACCTCAGCCGCTCTGCCCCCCGGTCGGCCGGCCAGATGGTGACGATCTGCGGGTTGACGAGGTCCGGCGTGTCGTACCCCAGCCAGCCGATCACCGCGGTCCCCGGCCCCGACCTGGCGGCCTCGTCGTAGAGCGCGTGGGCCGCTCGCCCGGGACTTTCCGGGGAGTGGTCGAAGGAGGCCAGGCTCTGCCCGGAGCCGGGCACGTAGACGATGACCCTCGCCGCGCCGGCGAGATCTCCCACGACCTCGATCGCCTGGCCGTCGCCCTTGCGGCTCAACGCCAGGAACTGGCGGCCGGGCCACGCGTGGCGTTCGTAGCGGTCTTGGAGCGCGGGAGCGCTGAAGGCCGGAAGAGGCAGTTCGTCCATCACCGGCCGACCGGCGGCAGCTGTTCCCACGGCGAGCGCGACGGCCGGCAGCAGCGCCCGGAAGGGCAGCGTACGCAAACGAGGGGCATGCGCCGCCGGGGCCGAGCGGCGCTCCACGCGTTCGTACACGGTGACGGCGTAGGGGCGCGCCGGGTGCTCGTAGGGGTGCTCGCTCACCTTGCGGAAGCCCGGGTCCTCGTCGAGGTGCCGGTAGAGGCGGCGGGCCTCGGGCCATTCGTGCACCAGGACCAGGACCGCACCCGGCTCCATGAACGAGCGGAACCGCCCGAAGATCGAGCGTAGCCGTTCGCCGCGGCCCGCGCAGTACAACATTTCGGCGCAGACAACCAGGTCGAAGGTGCCGCCGGGGTCCTCGTTGAGGAGATCCAGCGCCGCGAATCTCACCGCCCCGCTTGCCTTCGTCGCCGCCCGGCTGACCGCCCGGTCCGAGATGTCCATCCCCCGGCACTCCGCGCCCGGGTATGCGCCCGCCAGTCGGCGGGTGAACGCCCCTTCACCGCATCCCACGTCCAGGACCCTGCGGTAGGCACGGTGTGGCACATGCCGCAACGTCCTCTCATACTTCTCGATCTCATTTGGCCCTGTGTCATATCGCCCCGGGTCGGAAACGCGATGAACCCACTGGAAGTAGTGGCGGAGGAAGCGCCCCTGTACGGAGGCGGGAGGAAGCGAAACGAGTCGGAAGAGCATCCGGTGCAGGTGATCGTGGATGGTGGACATGTACCTAAGCCTGCTGATGCCCACGCTTGAGTTCATCAACGGTAGGAACGATCTCTCGCCGAGACCACGTTCCCGGCGCTGCGGCGTCTTCAGTACTCCAGTACCGGAGGCACTGGGCCTTCTGGCCGAGGCCAGGCGTGAGGAGGGCGCTTGCCCCTCCGGTTGAACCACGGGGAGCCTCCCGCCATATCCGCCCGATTCCCGGCCGGTACTGCGGCCTGTCAGGTGGCCAGGTCGACCGCGGTGAGGTCGACCTCCTTCAGGAGGGGGCGAACGGGTCGGGGTGGTGGCGCAGGTCGTCGGTGGCGTAGGCGCCGAAGCGGCTGATGCCGGTGCGTAGGTAGGGGCGATCCGGCCGAACGGGTCGGCGGTGATGTGCCGGCCTTCGGCGACCAGCTGCCGCACCATGTCGGAGAGTCCCGCGCGTTATCGACCTCGATCCGCCGACTTGATGAAGGCCACAGGCAGGATGAGAACACTCCGAGCTGGCCACAGCAGAAGCAGGATCCGGCCGGTCGGCTATGGGTCGGACTCGTTGGCGGGCTCTTCGATGTCGTAGACATCGGCTCCTTCGAGTCCCGGATGTGGCTGGTCTCGAAAGTCGCCCAGAACGAGGAAAGGGCGCCTCCCTTTCGGGTGACACCCTTGCCGACCAGCAAAAACCTGGTCGGGACGACAGGATTTGAACCTGCGACCCCTTGACCCCCAGTCAAGTGCGCTACCAAGCTGCGCTACGTCCCGGTCGTCCTGCGCCCTCTCGGGCGGGACGTCATAACCTTAGCGCAGATCCAGCGGGCTTGCGCACACGAAGAGGCCCGCGGGGACAGGCGATCGCGAAGGGTGAGGGACAGGTGGGACGTAAGGCGTTGATCGACCCCGAGGAGCTTCGGCGGCTGGCCGGGCAGGGGTTGTCGAACGCGGAACTGGCCTCGCGGTTCGGGGTCAGCGAGTCGGGGATCCTGCAGGCGAAGCGGGCGGCGGGCCTCTCGAAGCCGATGCTCGATCACTCCCGGGCCATCCCGTGGAAGCTGGACCGCTCGCACAACCAGTCCGGGCCCGCGACGAACCTGCGGAACCTCTCGGCCGTGGCCCAGGGGCGGGTCATCCCCGCCGAGAAGCTGAACACCGCGCTGCGCTGGGCCGCGCGGCTGGTGGACGGCGGGCTGGACGTCTCCTACGAGCCCGGCCGGGGGTTCGCGGAGATACCCGCCTCGCCACAGGACTGGCTGCTCGCCAGGGTGCTAACCGAAGCGCGGCGGGCCCTCGAGAGCACCGAGGAGCACGCCGGAGGATGACGCGGACGCCGTCGCGACCGCGGACACGGGCCGCAAGGGGCCGGGGAACAGGAACGGGTCACGGAACCGCCCCCTCGGCCCTGGGTCCGCGACGTACGGGAGCGGGGACGGGACGACCCCACCTCCGGGAGCGGACCGGTAGGGCGGGTGACGGTCATCGGATCCGCGACGACCTGCACGTCAGAGCAAAAACAGTTAAATAAACGACAAAACGTGAGAAAACGTTACATATAGCTCACGACCTGGGAATCCGTAAATGTCGGCGGCCGGTTTCGAGGCCTGTACCTGGGGCAGCGCACCGGAACAAGCGCCTAAACAACCGGAGGCAGACATGACCACCGTGCTCTGGGTGGCCGTCGTCGTGGTCGCGGTGGTGGTGATCGCCGCAGTCGGCTATTTCTTCGTGCAGCAGCAACGCCGGCACCGACTGCGTGACCGTTTCGGCCCCGAATACGAACGTACCGTGCAGGAACGGGAGAACAGGCGCGAGGCCGAGCAGGAGCTCATCGCCCGTGAGCAGCGTTTCAGCTCCCTCGACATCCGTGCCCTGGACGCCGGGACGCGCGAGATCTACAGCAAGAAGTGGATGGAGGTCCAGGAACGCTTCGTGGACGCTCCCGGCTTCTCGGTGACCGAGGCCGACCATCTGGTGACATCGGTGATGGCCGAGCGCGGCTACCCGACCGAGAACTTCGAGCAGCGGCTCTCCGACCTGTCGGTCGCGCACGGCCGCACCCTCGACCACTACCGGCAGGCTCACGAGATCAGCAGCCGGGCGGCCCGCAAGGAGGCCTCCACCGAGGAACTCCGCCAGGCCATGGTGCACTACCGCGCCCTGTTCGAGGAGCTGCTCGCGGCCCCCGCCAGCCCGGCCACGGGTGAGCGGGATTCCCGGCGTGCCGACGCGGACGACACCGTCCACGGCGCCGACGACGATCAGTCCCCCCGCCGCGACACCGAAGGACGGTGATCCAGATGAACGATCGATCTTCTCCGGACGGCGACCGCCTGGTCCACAAGGCATCCGAGAACGACGACCACGTGGTGCGCAAGTTCGACGAGGACGACCTGAACGCCTCGCGGCACGCTCAGAACGCGAGCCACGAGGCCAGGGACCCGCGTCCGGACGACGCTCCCGGGCCCCGGCGGGAAAGCCCGCGCACCGGCCCGGAGGCCGGGGACGGGAAGGACGTCGCAGACACCGGGCCGCATGACGACCGGCACGCCGCCACAGGTGACGAGCTGGTCAGCGACCAGGACGCCCCGCTGGGCGCCGGCAGGCGCGACGTGCGGGACGACCTCGACGACGAGCGCGGCGGCACACTCCCCCGGGACGCGGCCGCGAGCACGCCGGTCACGGACACCTCGGTCCCGCGCGCCTCGGCCGCGGACACGTCGGCCGTGGGCACGTCTGTCCCGGGCGCCTCGGTCACGGACACGCCGGCCGCCGGTTCCGCGCCGCACGAGCGGGTACCGGGCACCGTTCCCACGGACGGCGCCGGTTTCCCGGACAGCACCGCGGGCAGGCCGGACGACGTGCTCGACGAGGGATCGGGCTTCACCGACGCCGAGCGGCCCGCCGCGCACAACGCACCGCCCATCGCGTCCGCCGCCGGGGCCGCAGCCCTGTTCGAGCAGGACTCCGACGGGATACGGCGGCGCTGGCAGGAGGTCCAGGCCGGCTTCGTCGACGACCCGCGCCAGGCCGTGGAGCGCGCGGACTCCCTCCTCGACGAGGTGACAAGCTTCTTCCGGAGCGCGCTGGAGGCTCGGGCCAACGAGCTCCAGGGCCGCTGGAAGAACATCGATAAGAACGACACCGAGGACCTTCGGATCGCCCTGCGCGACTACCGGGCGACCCTGGAACAACTCCTGAACATCTCCGCTGGGACGAGGTAACAATGCTTGCAATCGCCGCCGCCATCGTTTTCGGTCTTGGGCTCCTGCTCGACCTGATCGGCGCCAACATCCCCGGGCTCAACGGCACGTCCTTCCTTCTGCTCGGTCTCCTGCTCCTCGCGCTGCACCAGGCCGGTATCGGCTCGGCCGGCCCGCGTACCGGTGGCGGGGGTGGGGGCTGGCGTCGCAGGCGCTGATCTCCCGGGGCTCCTCCGGATCGGCAGCGCCGAGGAGGATCGGCCCCCAGGGTGAGACCGCCGAACGAACGGCAGAGGACCCCGGCCATATGGCCGGGGTCCTCTGCCGTTACCGGTTGTGGCCGGGGTCCCTCACCGTTCACCCGGCAGGCGGACACCGGCGGCGCGGGCCACACGGGAGCACGACATGGTCCTGCGGTGCGTCGGCATCGGCATCGGCGGATCGCGGGCCGCCAAGGGCACGTGGATCTCCCGCCGCGGAGCGGACGCCGGAGCGGGTGGCCTGAATGAGTCCCGAAGGGATGAGCCGGGAGTGCCGTCCGAGGGAGCGTTCTCCGTTCGGGGACGGGCCTAGAGGACGGCGAGGACGGCGAAACACCATGAAGGCCGAAAGGGACCACGAAGGACCACCAGGGGCCGTGGAGTGCCGCGAAGAGATCAGGACACCCGGTCCGCCACGGAGCGCTCTGAGCGGCCCTGAGCCGGAGCGACGTCGTACGAGGCGGTGACCCGGTGGGACGGTTCGTGCCGACGGATCGACCGGCAGGGCGGTGTCCGTCCGCGGAAAGGAGTCGCCGGAAAGCGGTCGGCGGGACGAGGCCCGCGGGACGGGACCGGTGGTGCCCGGTCTCACGGCGACGACGGGAAGAAAACGGCCCGAGGCTCGCTCCGGGATGCGGGTGATGCTCCACGGCCTCGTTCCGGCGGGGCGCGCGCCGGGCGTGTGAGGCGGCTCACCCGTCGTGGTGCGGGCCGCCGGAGGGGACGGCGGGCCGACGGGTGGATCAGAGGCCGAGGTGGATCAGAGGCCGGACGGATCGAAGACGGGGGGATCAGACAGCGGGTGGAGCGCAGACGGGGCGGATCAGAACTTGAACGACATGGTGATGAAGGTGCCCGAGGCCCCGGTCTCGAACTTGATGTCCGAGCTGACCATCCGGGCCACCCACAGCCCCATGCCACTGGTCGCATGGGGCCCGGGGGGCGTCTCCCCCGGCGCGGGGCCGGGGTCCCACCGGCCCTCGTCGTGGACCTCCACGACGAGGGTCCGGCCGACCGTCCACATGCGCAGGACGGCCTTCGCGGTGGTGTGTCCATGGGTGACCGCGTTCGTGGCCACCTCGTTCAGCGCGACCAGGAAGTCGGCCAGGCCCTCCTGCGACATCCCGCTCCGCACCGCGTGGGCGGCGGCGAAGTCACGTACGTCGGGCAGGTCGGGCAGACAGAACGCCAGTTCGGCCACGGCGGCACCCGCGGGAGGAATCCGGGAACGGTCGCCGCTCGCCATGAAGCGAGCCGGACGAGCACCGTCCTCGTTCACCCGAGATCCGCCTCCCCTGTCCCAGTCCGCCGTCGTTCTCAGCATCCGGGGTCCATTCAAACGCACCTTACGCCACGTCCGTTGTCGCCGACTGGGGTGCCCTGTAGCGGGCGATGTATTCAGCATTCGGCGACAAGTTCCTCACGGAGCTGATCGAGCACCTTCCGCAGGATACGGGAGACGTGCATCTGGGAGATCCCGAATTCGGCCGCGATCTCGGCCTGGGTCATGTTCCCGAAGAAGCGGAGCAGGAGGATGTTCTTCTCCCGGGCCGGCAGCTTGTCGATCAGCGGCTTGACCGCCTCGCGGTCCACCAGGGTGCCCAGCGCGTCGTCCTCGTCGGGGATGACGTCGCCCAGGGCCGCGGCGTCGTCGTCGGCGCCGAGGGGGGCGTCCAGCGAGAGCGCGCTGTAGGCGGCGGAGGCGTCGAGGGTGAGCAGGACGTCCTCTTCGGAGATCTTCATCTTGGCGGCCAGCTCGGTGACCGTGGGGGCGCGGCCGAGGTCCTGGCTGAGGTCGGCGACCAGCCGGTTCAGCTCGGCCCGGCGCTCCTGGAAGACGCGGGGGACGCGGATGGCCCAGGTGCGGTCGCGGAAGTGGCGCTTGACCTCACCGGTCATGGTGACCACGGCGTAGCCGCGGAAGGGGTGACCCAGGGACGGGTCGAAGCCGTTGATGGCCTTCATCAGGCCGACGTACGCGGCCTGCAGGAGGTCCTCCATCGGCTCGCCGCGGTAGCGGTAGCGGCGGGCGATCTCCATGGCGAGGTGGCGGTGCATCTCGACGATGCGCTCACGCAGGCGCTCGGCACGGTAGTCGGAGATCTCAGGCAGCGACATTTCGGCGAGGAGTTCCTCGGCGGTCATGTCGGTGATTTCGAGTGCCTGAACAGACATTGCTGCTCCCTGGTATTACTGTCGGGCGAGCCGACCACGGAAGCAACATCCGGGCAGACGGCATCGCCTCGACCAAGTTTCGAGGCGAGGCCCTCTGCTGGACCTCTGCTTCTAATATTGCCATGAATCCCGGAGTATTACTCGCTCGCAGGTAACAGTAAGGTTGCTAATCGAATGGTGCGAGGAGGCCCTGAGTGACGGTGTCGGAGAACGGCGAGAGATCGGCGGCCCTGACTCTCACGTCGGCGCTCGTCGGTGGGATCAACGTGATCCACGTGACGGGTCTGCTGGACGCGACGACGAGAGATCAGTTCGCCGACTACCTGGCGGCGGAGACCGGTGAGCACGGTCCGGACATGGCGATCGACCTGAGCGGCGTGACCTTCATGGACTCGCGCGCGCTCGGCCTCATCGTCCACCACTGGCAGGTCAGCACCACCGCCGGTGCGAGGTTCGCCCTCATCGGGGTGGAGTACGCCAAGACCAAGGTGATGTGGATCACCGGCCTGGCCCAGCGGCTGCCGTTGTACGACACGATCGAGGACGCCCTGGCGGCCTTCGACGACCCCTCGGGAGCCGGCGGCCGCTAGGAGCGGCCCCAGCCCCGGGGGTGGGACGGGGCGCGTCTCAGGCTCCCGTGAGGTCCTCCAGGGAGCCTCCCGCGGAGCCCTCCCGTGCCTCGCGGTTGCGCTGGTGCTCGTCGACCAGCAGCCGGGCCAGGTCGGCGACCTTCACCTGGTGGTGCTGGGAGATCCGGCGCAGTTCGTCGAAGGCGGCCTCCGCCGAGCAGCCGCTGGACTTCATGATGATGCCCTTGGCCTGGTCGATGATCGCCCGGCCGGCGAGCGCCTCCTGCATCTGGGCGGCGTCGGTGCGCACCTCGTCGTAGTCCCACATGTTGGCCAGCGCGACGCCCACCTGCTCGGCGAGCATGTCGGCCAGCGGGGGGACGTTCCTGGCGGCGAAGACCCCGGGGCGCACGCCGTACATGCCGAGCACCAGGACGGCGCGCTCGACGGTGATCGGCATCGTCAGGATCGAGCGGACGCCGCAGCGGACGGCCATGGCCACGTAGCCCGGCCAGCGCGACTCGCGCAGGACGTCCTGGACGATCACGTGGCGCCCGGTGGCGCGGGCCTCGGCCGAGGGCCCCTCGCCGAGCCGCTCCTCGCTGTCGGCGAGGACGACGAGCTCGCTGTGGGAGGCCGAGACGACCACCCGTTCCCCGCGCCACAGCTCGGCGGAACCGCCCGCGCAGCCGGGGACGCCGCCCGCGAGGGTGGCCGTGAGCCCGCGCAGCACGCTCTCGCTGGATGTCTCCTCGCTGACCCTGCCGAGGACCGCGAGATCCCTGGCGAGGACGGGAGTGACCATGTCCATCCGCGGGCCCCCTTTCCTGTGCCACCAACCTAACCACTGTCCGACCACGCGCCGATCCGGCCTCGGGTGGCGTACCGTCTACGACGGGATAACGCCCCATCCCCGCCCCCTGACGAGGACGACCATTGACCGACGGTATTGGCCTTCAGACCCTGGAGCAGGCGCTGAGCGCCCTGACCGCCAGGGTCTCCTCCCTGCGTGAGGCGAAGTCCGCCTACCCCGCGGACCCCAGGTCCACACTCGACGCGGCGCTCGCGGAGCTCGACACCGCGCGGGAGCTGCTGGACGCCTCCGTGCGCGAGCTGCGCAAGGCGCCCAAACGCTCC
Organism: Streptosporangium sp. NPDC023615; assembly: GCF_040640155.1. Taxonomy (NCBI): domain Bacteria; kingdom Bacillati; phylum Actinomycetota; class Actinomycetes; order Streptosporangiales; family Streptosporangiaceae; genus Streptosporangium; species Streptosporangium sp. NPDC023615. Next base: position 12,074 of record NZ_JBFABE010000009.1, on the reverse strand, counting down.
GGTGAGCGCGAGAGCGGGTCCCAGCGGGAGCTCAAGCTGCTGCGCCAGGTGTTCCGCACCTTCCCCATCCCCGTGGTCGTGCTGGACGCCTCGGGGGTGGTCCGGCGGATCAGCGCCGAGACCTCCAGGATGCTGGGGAGCCCGGCGGGATACCTGATCGGCCGCTCGTTCCCGCTCTTCGTCGACGTCTCCCGGCGGGCGGCGTTCCGCTCGCACCTGACCGCGGTCCAGCAGGGCGGCCAGACCGCGACCCTGCAGACGCGCCTGGCCCACCAGGGCCGGGCGCACACGGTGCAGCTCGCCGTCACCCGCCTGACGATGCCGGGCGAGCCGCAGGAGATGGTCGCGGTGATGATCCTGCCGCTGGAGGCGCAGGTGCCGGGCCCTCCCCCGGGGCCGGCCGACCGCTCCGACGCCGTCCTGGTGATGGCCGCGGCGCGCCGGCAGGAGCTGCTGTCCAGGATGACCCGGCTGCTGCTGGACGAGGAGAGCCTGCGCCAGCCGGTGACCGTGACCAGGGCCGCGCGGCTGCTGGCCGCCGAGTGGGCCGACTGGGTGTTCGCCGACATGATCCGGGACGGCATGCCCAAGCGGGCCAGCGTGCTCGGCCCGAGCGACAGGCCGGTGACCCAGCTCGTCCGCCTCGCCGAGCAGATGAACCCGCTGACCGCGCCGGGCGTCGCGCACGTGCTGACCGGCGGCTCGGGCGTGGTGCACGAGATGCTGGAGGACGACGGGCTGCTCGGCGACGTCCCGGGCGGGCCGCCGCTGCTGCGGGTGATGGGCGCCGCCTCGGTGCTGATCGTGCCGATCGGCGGCGGGGGTGACGTCCTGGGCTCCCTGACGCTGGTACGGCTCCGCGACCGCGAGCCCTTCACCCTCGCCGACCTGGGGCTCATGGAGGAGATCGGCGCCCACCTGGGGCTCGCGGTGCGGGCCCGGCGCAGCTTCCAGACCCGCTCGCGAGCGGCCGACGCGCTGCGTACCAGCGTGGTGCCGCGCAGCCTGCCCGACATCCCGGGATTCGAGGCGGCGGCGATCTACAACGCCGGTTCGAGCCCGGTCGGCGCCGAGTTCTACGACGTCTTCCCCTCCCGCGACGGGTGGGGGTTCGCCCTGGGCGGCGCCGCGGGCAAGGGCGAGGAGGCCGCGTCGGTCAGCGCCATGGTCCGCAACGGCCTGCGCGTGCTCAGCGTCTGGGAGTCCGACCCCGGCGAGGTGATGCGCAAGCTGAACCAGGCCCTGACCGCCCAGAACAACGGCATGTTCGTGATGGCCGTGACCGGGTTCATCCGGGCGCGCAGGATCAGGCTGGCCAGCGCGGGTCACCATCCCGCCGCGCTGTTGCAGCCCGACGGCGGGGTGCGGTTCACCGCGGGCGGCGGCGTGCCGCTGGGCATCGCCCCGGAGGCCGAGATGTTCACCGAGGAGATCGCGCTGACCTCCGGGCAGACGCTGGTCTTCTACTCGGACGGCCTGGTCGCCTCGCAGAACGAGCTGGGCGAGTCCTACGGCGAGACCAGGCTGGCCGACGTGCTGGCGCGCTGCGTGGCGCAGACCCCGGCGACGGTCGTCAAGACCGTGGAGGAGGACCGGCACGCGTTCTCCGGCGGGAGGGTATGGGATGAGATCGTGATACTCGCCCTCCGTGTCGTGTAGGGGTCGTACGGCGTGACCGGCGGGGCGTGGCCGACCGGGCGTCCCTGCTGGCCGTCGCCGCCTACGAGGTGGCGGCCGCGCTGGAGCCGCCGACGACCGTACGGCTCTGGGAATTGAACGCCCGCTTCGGGGTAGGTGGGTTTGGCTCAGGCGCGGATCAGGGTATGGTTGTCCCCATACAGACGTGTGCCTAAGACGCAGGCACCCCTGAAGGAATCACAGGCTTTCCATGCCTATCTCCTCCCAGAGGTGTGCCGTGAACATTGCATTCGTCTCCTCCGAGGCTCTCTCCTCCAACCAGGACGAGTCCGACCTCGCAGCCCAGCGCGCTCACCTGATGGCAGTCGCCCGTGAGCTCGGCCGGGAGCACAAGGTCACCATCTACACCCGCAGGAACTCCGACTCGGAGAAGTCCCGGGTTCGCGTGTCGCAGGGCGTCACGATGGAGCACCTGACCGCCGGCCCCACCAAGGACCTTCCCGAGGACAGCGTCCTTCCCTTCCTGTCCGACCTGGGCGAGCAGTTGATGGACCGCTGGGGCCAGGACCGCCCGGACGTGATCCACGCCCACTCCTGGACCGGCGGGCTGGCCGCCATCGCCGGCGCCAACGGCCTCAACGTCCCGTTCACCCAGACCTTCAGCAGCGAGAGCTCCCGCGACGCCAAGGACGCCAAGAAGGTACGCGTGCAGCGGGCCATCGGGCGCCGGGCCAGCGCGGTGATCGCCGGATGCGGCGACGAGGAGAGCTCGCTGATCCGGCTGGGCGTGCCGCGCCGCAACATCTCGGTCATCCCGTGCGGCGTCGACGTCGAGCGGTTCCGCCGCCAGGGTCCGGCCGCTTCCCGCGGCACCCGGCCCCGTCTGCTGCACGTGGGCCCGCTCACGGCCGACAAGGGCGCGCACACCGCGATCCGCGCCCTGGAGGGCGTCCCGGACGCCGAGCTGATCATCGCCGGTGGCCCCTCGGCCACGGAGCTGGAGCACGACGCCGACGCGCACCGCATGATGCTGCTGGCCAAGGAGATCGGCGTCGAGGACCGGATCACCGTCCTCGGCCACGTCCCGCACACCTCGGTGGCGAAGCTGATGCGCAGCGCCGACGTGGTCTTCTCGCTGCCCCGTGAGGCTCCGGCCGGTGTCGTCGCGCTGGAGGCCATGGCCTGCGGCGTGCCCGTCATCGCCTCGGCGGTGGGCGCCCACCTCGACTCCGTGGTGGACGGCGTGACCGGCCTTCTGGTTCCGGCCGACCGTCCGGCCCAGACCTCCCGCCTCACCCGCGAGCTGCTCGCCGACCCGACCCGGCGCACCGCCCTCGGCTTCGCCGGTGCCGACCGCGCCCGGTCGCGCTACTCGTGGGAGCGGATCAGCCAGGAGCTCGTCCACGTCTACGAGAACGCGCTGTCCGGCTCGGCCGTCACCGTCGCCTAGCCGTACCGCCCGCGGCGCCCGTGCGGCGCCGCCGGCCACGCCGACCGGCATCGAGACCGGGGACCCGTCGGGGTCCCCGGTCTTCTCGTTGCGCCCCCTTCTCGCCGGGCCTTCGTCTTTCCGGCCCTTGGATCCCCCGGCCCTTGGATCCCCCGGGCGTTGGGGCTCCCGGACATCGGGGTCCCCACGCCTTCTTCTCGCCCGGCCTTCGGTGCCCCGGGTCCTCGTCCGCCGGAGGGAGCAAGAGGGACGGATGCGAAATCGCGATACCTCTGTTACTGGAGTGCAATCGTTGCTTTGATGGGCGCATGTCGATTCGTGGCACGTTCCTGGGTTTCCTGGCCGCGGCCCTGGCGCTCTCCGCCCTGCCCCCGGCGCACGCGTCCGCGGGGGCGGCCGTCACGGCCGCACCGGGCACCCCCGCCGGCGCGGGCACGTCCGCCGGTACGGGCGTGTTCCTCGGCGCGGGCGCGGCCGACGTCGCGGGCGCGGCCGACGGGCGGGCCTGGGGCGCCCCCGTCCTGGTGGAGAACTTCGACGGCGGCCGGGTCGACGGCCGCAGGTGGGTCGTCTACCACTCCCCCGGCGCCGAGACCAACCCGCGTACCGGCCGGGCCACCACCGTGAGCGGCGGCGCCCTGCGGCTCAAGGGGGGCATCGTAGGCGGCAAGGACCTGTCCGGGGGCATCGCCACCCGGACCGCGCAGCGCTACGGGCGCTGGGAGGTGCGGCTGCGCGCCGAGCGCGGCGCCGGGTACACGCCGGTGGCCCTGCTCTGGCCGTCCGACCAGGGCGGCGGGGAGTACGCCGAGGTCGACTTCGCCGAGATCATCGATCCCTCCCGCAGGTCGGGCGGGATCTTCGTGCACCGTGGCGAGCGACCACAGGCCCAGCGGCAGATGCGCGCCGACTTCACCCGCTGGCACACGGTGGCGGTCGACTGGCTGCCCGGCCGGCTGACGTTCTGGCTGGACGGCAGGAAGGTGTGGGACTACCGGGGGCCGAACGTGCCCAGGAGCCGCTCCATGCACCTGACGCTCCAGAACGACGTCACCTGCAACCAGTGGTCGCCGTGCCGCAACCGGTCCACTCCCCCGACGGTGAGCATGTACGTGGACTGGGTGAAGATCTACCGGGCGAACGTCTGACCGCCCGGTGGAGTCACCGGGACCGCCAGAACCGCCCTGGCCCCGCGCCCGGGCCGCCCGATCGCCCGGGCCGCCCGATCGCCCGATCGCCCGGGCCGTCCGGGTCGCCCGGGCCGTCCGGGTCGCCCGGGCCGTCGAGCCGCCCGGGCCGTCCGGGTCGCTCAGGTGGTCCGGGTCGTCCTCAGAGCAGGTGGGCCGCCTTGAGGGCGAGGTGGACCAGCAGGCGCTCCTGGCCGTCGGCCAGGTCGCGGCCGGTGAGCCGTTCGGCCTTGGCCAGCCGGTAGTAGAGCGTCTGGCGGTGCACGCCGAGCGCCGCCGCGCTCTCCTGGGCGTGGCCGGCCCGGTCCAGGTAACCCTCCACGGTCCTGGCGAGCTCCGGGTCCTGGGCCAGCCGTCCGGCCTCCCCGGCCAGTTCCCGCAGCCGCGCGGGGGACATCCGGGCGAGCAGCCGGTAGACGCCCAGGTCGGGCCAGGCGGCCACGGGCGCCAGGGCGGGCACGCGGACGGCGACGCCGAGCGCGTGCACGGCCTCCTCCCAGCTCCGCCAGGCCCGCGCCGCCTCCTCGCGGGGGCCACCGAGGCCCACCGCCGTGCCGTACATTCCCTGGACGCGCGCGGCCAGCTCCCGTGCCTGGCCCGCCGGGACCAGCAGGGCGGCCAGCGGCTCTCCCTGGCCGTCCCGGGCCGGGAACGCCGGATCGGCGAGCACCCCGCGCGGCAGCGTCCACAGGGCCGCGACCCGGTCCTCCGAGCCGCGCACGGCGATCGCCGCCACCGGCCCGCGCACGTCCAGCCGGGACAGGGCGCCGGAGCGCTCCTCGGCGTCGGAGGAGAACAGCTCGCGCAGCCCGGCGCCCAGGTCCTGGCGGGTGCGGGCCTCCTGGGCGAGGGCGGCGGCGGCCCGGGAGACCAGGCCGGCGACGGAGGCGAGGGCGTCGTCGCCGAGCGTGCCGTCGTCGAGGAGCCACAGGTAGCCGTAGGTCACCCGGTGGTGCCGCAGCGGCACGCAGACCCGGGCGAGCACCCCCAGGTCGGCGTCGGCCGGGATGCGCACGGGCCCGGGGGCGGCGGCGATGCCGTACCCCTCGAAGTAGGCCCGCACCTGGTCCGTGGCGCGGCGCCGCAGGATGGACTCCTGGCGCACCACGTCGATGTCGCCGCTCTGCGCCGCGTACGCCAGGAGCTGGAAGGAACGGTCCTCCAGGGTCGCGGACGCGCCGAGCCTCGCGGCGATCTCGTCCACCGTGTCCTGCAGCACCCCACCATTGTCGTACATCTGTATGAACACTCCCGTCGGCGGTCGTGGCAGATGCACATGACGGCCGGTCGGGGGCGGGTTCTAGGGTTGGGACATGCTCGGTTCCCTGCTTCTCGGTGCCTCCCGGTCACCCCTGGTACGGCGCGCGGTGTCCGGCGTCCCGGTGACCCGCAAGGTCGTCGACCGCTTCGTCGCGGGCGAGACGCCCGCCGACGCGGTCGAGGCGATCCGCGGCCTGACCGCCGCCGGCCTGACCGTCACCGTCGACCATCTGGGTGAGGAGACGCGGGACGCCGACGCCGCCGCCCGCACGGCCGGGGCGTACGTCACGCTGCTCGGCGCGCTGCCCGAGCTGGACCTCGGCGACCGCGCCGAGGTGTCGGTGAAGCTGTCGGCGGTCGGCCAGGCCCTCGGGGCCGACGGCGCCAAGATCGCGACGGAGAACGCGCGGCACATCTGCGAGGCCGCCCATGCCTGCGGGGCGACCGTGACCCTGGACATGGAGGACCACACCACGGTCGACTCCACCCTGGAGACGCTGCGCACCCTGCGCGAGGACTTCCCCTCCGTCGGCGTCGCCGTGCAGTCCTACCTGTTCCGCAGCGAGGCCGACTGCCGCGACCTGGCGTACGAAGGTTCGCGGGTCCGCCTGGTCAAGGGCGCCTACGCCGAACCGGCCTCGGTGGCGCACCAGAGCAGGAGCGAGGTCGACCTGGCCTACGTGCGCTGCCTGCGCATCCTGATGTCGGGCGCCGGCTACCCGATGGTGGCCACGCACGACGACCGGCTGATCTCCATCACCGAGACCCTCGCCGACCGGTTCGCCCGGGCGATCGGCGACTACGAGTACCAGATGCTGTACGGGATCAGGGTCGACAAGCAGCGGGCCCTGGCCGGAGCCGGCCACACCGTGCGCGTCTACGTCCCCTACGGCGACGACTGGTACGGCTACTTCATGCGCCGGCTGGCCGAGCGCCCGGCGAACATCGCCTTCTTTCTGCGTGCCCTTGGAGGCAAGTGATGGATGCCATCTCCACCGTTCCCGCCCCGGTCAACGAGCCGGTGCTCGGCTACGCGCCCGGCAGCGCCGAGCGTGCCGCGCTGGAGGCCCGCGTCAAGGAACTGTCCGGGGCGCAGCCGGAGCTGACGATGACGATCGGCGGCGAGCGGCGGATGGCCGCCGGCGCCTCGATCGACGTGGTGCAGCCGCACAACCACGCCTCGGTGCTGGGCCGCACCGCCGACGCCGACGCCTCCGACGTGCGGGCGGCGATCGACGCGGCGCTGCGGGCGGCGCCCTCCTGGCGGTCCCTGCCCTTCGACGAGCGGGCCGCGATCTTCCTGCGGGCCGCCGACCTACTGGCCGGGCCGTACCGGCAGACGCTGAACGCCGCGACGATCCTGGGGCAGTCCAAGTCGGCGCAGCAGGCGGAGATCGACGCCGCCTGCGAGCTGATCGACTTCCTGCGCTTCAACGTGGACTTCGCGCGCCGCCTGCAGGCCGACCAGCCGATCTCCTCGCCCGGGGTGTGGAACCGGATGGAGTACCGGCCGCTGGAGGGCTTCGTCCTGGCGATCACGCCGTTCAACTTCACCGCCATCGCCGGGAACCTGCCCTCGGCCCCGGCCCTGATGGGCAACGTGGTCGTCTGGAAGCCCTCCCCCACCCAGCAGTTCGCCGCGCACTTCACGATGCGCCTGCTGGAGGAGGCCGGGCTGCCGCCGGGCGTCATCAACATGGTGACCGGCAACGGCAAGGCCGTCTCCGAGGTCGCCACGACGCACCCGGACCTGGCGGGCATCCACTTCACCGGCTCCACCGCGACGTTCCAGCACCTGTGGTCCACGGTCGGGGCGAACATCTCCTCCTACCGCTCCTACCCGCGGCTGGTGGGCGAGACCGGCGGCAAGGACTTCGTGCTGGCCCACCCCTCGGCCGACCCGGCCGTGCTGGTCACCGCGCTGGTGCGCGGCGCGTTCGAGTACCAGGGGCAGAAGTGCTCGGCGGCCTCGCGCGCGTACGTGCCGCGCTCGCTGTGGTCGGCGATCCGCGACGACCTGGTGAGCACCGCCGAGTCGCTGACCGTGGGGGACGTGGCCGCGGACCTGTCGACGTTCATGGGCGCGGTCATCGACGCGCGGGCGTTCGCCAAGCACCGGGAGGCGATCGACCGGGCCCGTTCGCTCGATTCGATCGACGTGCTGACCGGCTCCTACGACGACTCCACCGGCTACTTCGTGCGGCCGACCGTCCTCGAGGCGTCCGACCCCACCGACGAGATCTTCTCCAAGGAGTACTTCGGGCCGATCCTCGGGGTGCACGTCTACGACGACGCGGACTTCGAGAGGGTCATGGACGGGGTGAACGACGCCTCGCCGTACGCGCTGACCGGCTCGATCATCGCCCGGGACCGTCACGCGATCACCCAGGCGTCGGAGCGGCTGCGGTTCGCGGCGGGCAACTTCTACGTCAACGACAAGCCGACCGGCGCGGTCGTCGGCCAGCAGCCCTTCGGCGGCGCCCGCTCCTCGGGCACCAACGACAAGGCCGGGTCCATCCTCAACCTGATCCGCTGGGTCAACGCCCGCACGATCAAGGAGACGTTCGTCCCGCCGACCGATCACCGCTACCCGCACATGGGGTGACGTCCCGCAGCCCGGCGGGGCCCTGCCTCACGTCGCCGGGTTTCCCGAGCGATCCCTCACGGCAGAGCCGACGGCGGTCCGGTCTCAAGCGACTCGGCTCTTCCGAGTAGCTCGCGACAGATGACGACGCCCGGGTCTCGCATTCGAGACCCGGGCGTCGTCCGTCGCGCAGCGGCGTCCTGAGGACCTCACCAAAAGCCGCGTCGGCGGGTCACGGGCTCAGGAACTGCCTGCGCAGCGCCGCGATCGGATCGCCGGCACGGTCTTGTACCGCTTGCCGACGGTGAGCCGCTCGCTCGATCGTTGCATCGCGTCATCGGGAGAATGGCCCGGACTTTGGCTGGTATCTCGGCCAAAGAGGTACCATGAGGTCCATGGAGATCATCCCGATCAGCGAAGCGAAGGACCGGCTGACCGAGCTGGCCGACCGGGCCGCTCGTGAGCACGATCACTTCACGCTCACCCGGAACGGGCGGCCTCATGCGGTCATCGTGTCCGTGGCCGAGTGGGAGTCCCTGCAGGAGACGCTGGAGATCCTCACTGACCCTGAGATGCGGGCCGACCTGGTCGAGGCCGCTGCCGCCGAGGCAAGTGGCGACATGACCACCGAGGAGGAGATGGCCGCCATCATGACGGCCCGCCTCGGCAAGGCGCGCGCGTGAGCGACCGGTACACCGTCCTCCTGGATCCGCCCGCCCGCCGCGCACTCGCCTCGGGCCTGCCCGAGACCGTGGCGGCCGCAGCCTGGGAGTTGATCACCGGTGCCATCGCACGCGAGCCGTGGCGCGTCGGCAAACCCCTCCAAGAGCCGTACGAGGGACTGCACGTCGCCCGGCGCGGAACGTATCGCGTGGTCTACCGCATCGACGAGGACAAGCACACCGTGACGATCCAGACGATCAAACACCGCCGAGACGCCTACCACCCATAACAGCTGATGGGCCGCACTCGTCGTGCGGTGACCGCCGTGCCGCCGACCGATCACCGCTACCCGCACATGGGGTGACGTCCCGCAGAGCGGGTGGCAGCAGCCCAGCCTCAAGTCACCGGGCTTCCCCGAGTACTCCCTCACGGCAAAGCGATGCCCGGGTCTCGCATTCGGGACCCGGGCGTCGCTCGTCACCGATGTCAGATCAGAAGTCGTCCGGCGAGTTCACGCCACTGGCGCAGGGGCGGGGTCCGTGGTGTGGCCGTGACGACGAAGAGGCTCACGTGGTCGGCTCCGGCCTCCAGGTGCTCCTCGACGCGGCGTGCGATGAGATCGGCGGGCCCGCGGCTCACCAGCGCGTCGACAAGCCGGTCGTCGAGGGAATCGACGTCCTCGAACCCCAGATCCTGCAGCAGTGCACGGCGGTTGGGAAGGAGCGCGGCGGCGTAGGAGCGGGCCAGGTCCGCGGTGGCGGAGCGGTCCGGGTCCAGGACGACGAGCTGGGTGACGGCCAGCAGCACGTCCGGACCGAGCAGGGCCCTGGCGGTCCTGGTGTGCTCGACCGGCATGCCGAGCGGATGCGCCCCCCAGGCCCGCTCGCGGGCGAGGGCGAGCAGATCCGGACCCAGCGCGGCAAGCACTCGGCGCGGGGCGACCTGCGAATCGGGCGGACCGAACGGAGCGGCGTCCATCGCGTCCAGGTAGCCGCGCATGATCTCCGGCGGAGGGCCGAAGCGGTGGCCACGGACGTCCTCGGCGAGGCTGGGGTGACTCTCCCAGAGCCCGAGCAGGAAGCGCCCGGGGAACGCCTCGTCGAGGGTGCGTTGCGCGGCCGCGGCGCTCACCGCGTCGCGCGCGTAGATGTCGGCGGCGCCGGCGGCCACCACGATCCGCTGGGTGGCCGCCAGCAGGATTCCGGCCTGTGCCATGGCCTCCCGCCCCGCCGTCTCGGGGAACCACAGCGTCCCGAAACCGGCATCCTCGATCGCCGTCGCCGCCTCGCGGAGAGCGGCGGCGGGATAGCCGTCGAGGTCTCCCGCCCATATCCCGATGCGCCCGAGATCGAGTTCATGGCCGTTCACATGTCCCGCCGAGCTTCGAAGAAGGCTTCGATCTGAGTCGCGCCGGCCCGCTCCAGCCAGGTGCGCAAGTCCGTCAGGCCGGGGTGGATCCGCCGCGCCGCGGCGATGTCGGCCCGCCAGCCGAGCGTGTTGAGCCACTCGTAGGCGAAGGCGAACTCCTCGCCGGCCTGCCGGATCGTCTCGATCGGGATCTGCACGTACGGCACGGGCCGCCCGATCGCCGCCCCGACGGCCTCGGCGATCTCCCGTGGGGTCACCTCGTCGCCGGCCAGGTCGATCGCCCTGCCGATCCACTCGTCCGGACGGGCGAAGGCCAGGGCGGCGAACACGCCGGCGTCGTCGACGGCCATGATCTGCTGCGGCACGTCCGGCTCGAACGCGGCGGTCACCGTGCCCTCGTGCAGGTGGTAGCCGCCGGTGTAGTTCTCCATGAAGGAGACCGGTCGCAGGATGGTCGCGGGCAGGCCGAACTTGGCGATGTGCTGCTCGATCCGCCACTTGCTCACGATGTTGCGCGGCAGCGCCTCGTCGTCGTGGCGGCCCGCGCCGGCGACGGAGGTGAAGACGAAGTGCCGGATGCCCGCGGCACGAGCCGCTTCGGCCACATTGACGCCCCAGCGGACCTCGTCCTCGGCCGTGAAGTCCGGCGGGGTGCCGGGTGAGCCCACGGTGGGCTGGACGCTGAACATGCCGTAGGCGCCCTCGGCCGCCGCGACCAGAGAGTCAAGGTCCTCCATCTCGGCACGTACGAGCTCGGCTCCCGCCGCGGCCAGGGCCTGCGCCGACGCTCTGCCCGGATCACGGGTCAGCGCTCGCACCCGCCAGCCGCCGGCGAGCAGATGTGCCGTCACGGCCCGCCCCTGGAGTCCTGTCGCGCCCACCACCACAACGGTCTTCTGCATGTCCGTGCCTCTCCTGAAGCGTGCCACCCACAGAAACGGGGTGGTCCCCCACTTATCTTCGGCTAACATATGGGGGGCAACCCCGTTTAGCAAGTCGAGTGGAGAGCCAGTGCCTCGCGAAGACCGCACGATGCGCGCCGACGCGCGGCGCAACTACGACCGGATCCTCGTCGCGGCCCGCGAAACCATCGCCCGACACGGAGCCGGGGCCTCCCTGGAGGAGATCGCCCGGCACGCCGGCGTCGGCTCCGCCACCCTGCACCGGCACTTTCCCTCTCGCCAGGCACTGCTGGAGGCCGTCTTCCGCGACCGGGTGAAGACTCTCTGCGCGAAGGCGTCCGAGCTGACCGCCGACCTCGATCCCGGCCCCGCACTGGTCACCTGGCTCCGCGCCGTAGGCACGCACGCCACGTCCAACCGCGGCCTGGCCGCGTCGCTGATGCGCGGCGCCCACGACGGCGATCCGACGCTGGGCGCCACCTGCCACACGATGATCGTGAACGCCGGCGGCGAGCTGCTGGAGCGTGCTCGCCAGGCGCACGCCGTCCGCCCCGGCGTCGCCATCGTCGATCTGCTCAAACTCGTCAGCGCCATCTCACTGGCCACCGAGCAGGAACCCGGAGGAGCGGCCGAGGCCGACCGGCTACTCGCACTCGCCATCGACGGCGTGCGCCCTCATGAAGGACCTCACGTCCACGGCGAGCAGTGAGACCGCATGTGTCATGCAGTGACCACCGTCCCGCCGACCGACCACCGTTACACGCACATGGGGTGACATCTCACGAAACGGGTGGGCCCGCCCTCGGGTGGGCGGGCTTCCCCGGGTGACCGCCTCCTCAGGGCAAGGCGATGCCCGGGGCTCGAATCGGAGGCTCGGGCATCGGCCGTATCGGCCGTATCGGCCGTGTCGAACGTGGCGCCGCTCGTCCACGATCCGCCCTCGACATGTCAGGCCCGGCCGGGCCGTGATGACCGAGATCACGGAGAACCCGGTGGTACCCGCCGTGGCCCGTCCAGGCCGA